>DASXRF010000367.1:0-14250 GCA_036506755.1 Solirubrobacteraceae bacterium
GCCGAGGCCGGCCCGGGCGACTTCATCTTCGTCGCGCCCTACGTGCCCCACCAGGAGATCAACGCCAGCCCGGACGCGCCGCTCTCGTGCGTGGTCGTCCGCAGCGGTCAGGAGCCTGTCGTGGTGAATCTCGACCTGCCCGAGGTCGAGGCCGACCCGGAGCAGGTGCACTGGGTCGACGACATCCACCGGGCCCCGCCGGCTCCGCTCAGGGACTGACCGCCCAGGCGGTCACCGGCGCCTCGCGCCCGCGGACCTGGAGGAGGCGCGATGGCGCCCCTGGGAACATCGTGGGGACGTCGGCGTGGACGTCGTCGGCGATGAGCACCTCGCCGCCGGCGGCGAGGGCCTGCAGGCGCGACGCGAGGTTCACCGGATCGCCGAGAGCGGTGAAGTCCACGACCCCGTGCGTCCCGACGTTGCCGACGTACGCGACGCCGGCGTTCACCGCCGCTCCGACGTCCAGCCACGGCCCCTCGGCGGACCCGTAGCCGACGCCGCGCAGCAGGTCGGCGGCCGCCTCGACCGCCCGGCGCCGGTAGTCGGGCCCGGCCACGCCGGGGATGAACAGCGCCATGACCTCGTCGCCGATGAGCTTGTCGATGAGCGCGTCGTGGCGCAGCAGGACGCTCGTCGCCACGCCGTAGAACCGGTTGACGACCTCGGCGAACGTGTCCGGCCGCATGCGCTCGCCGAGCCCCGTCGACCCGCGGATGTCGGCGAACAGGACGGCGATGTCGACCTCGGCGCCGCCGGCGGGAAGCGAGTCGCAGCACTTGGTGCAGAGGTTGGGGTTCTTGCGCGAGGGCCGGAATCCGGCGAGGCGGAACACCCGACCGCCGGCGCCGCCGAACGGGTTGTTGCACATCTTGCACCGGGGCGGCGAAGGGACGTAGCGGAAGAGGTGCCGCGAGACCGTGAGCGGCCGGTGCCCTTCGATCAGGACCTTGCGCCACTGCTCCTGACCCGCCTGATCTGTGGCGGCCATCGACGATTACCGTCGCACCCCGGCGAGGCGCTCGTCAAGCTCTCGAGCCGGCGTCGCGGCGCCCGGCCCGGGCGGCGGCGGCGTGGAGCGCCAGCCGTGGACGCCGCGCCACAGGAGGTTGTCGAGGTCGTGCTGGGGCACGGCGTCGACGTGGGCGAAGTCCAGCCGCGCCGAGGCGCGGGCGCCCGGCCCCGAGTGCGGGTTGGTGGCCAGCAGGTCCTGCGTCTCGGGCAGCGCGTCGTAGGGCGCCAGATTGGCCGGCGTCGAGTCGAACGCGTCGTACATCGGGGTGGCCAGCGCGTCGTTGAGCGACAGCGGGTCGAGCCCGAGGATCAGCTCGATCGTGCGCAGCACCGACAGCTGGTCGTAGCGCGTGTGCACGACCGCGCCGGCCTTCGCGTACGGGCTGGCGACAAGCGCGGGGATGCGGTGCGCGTCGACGTGGTCCGCGCCGTCCTGGGAGTCGTCCTCGACGACGAAGACCGCGCTCTCCGGCCAGATCGGCGAGTGCGAGATCGTGTCGATGATCTGCGCGGTCCCCAGGTCGTTGTCGGCGATGAAGGCCTGCGGCGTGCGCGAGCCCGCCGTGAGGCCGCGCGTGTGGTCGTTGGGCAGCGTGATGTAGCTGAGCGCCGGGACGTCGCCGGCCGCGAGCTGCTCGGCGAAGCGCTGCCGGAAGCACGCTGCGCGCGACTCGCTCCCGTCGGGCGCCCCGGGCGGCGGTGTCGCGTCGAACACCTCCTTGCCGGTGAGGAGGTTCGGCACCGCGGCGTAGAGGACGTTCGGGAAGCAGCCCCCGACCCCGGGCCCGAAGTCCGAGCGCGCGAACTTGGCTTGCACGGCGGCGCGGTCGGCCGCGCTGCGGTCGCGGTCCTGGGTCTTGGCCAGGATCGCCAGCGCGGGGTTGGGCAGCGGGATGTCGCCCGCGAACGCCTCGCCGTAGTTGAAGAACGACACGCCCTGGCGCAGCGCCTGGTCGAAGATGTAGCCCTTCTGCGGCCAGGTCACGGCGAGGAACCCCGGCTCGAGCGGGCGTCCTCGCGCGCCGTAGGAGCCGAACGGGCTCGAGATCTGCTGCCAGTTGCGCTCGGTGAAGTCGGTGATCGTCCCCGCCGACGTCCACTGGTGGCCCTGCTGGGAGGCCTCCGAGTCGGCGTAGACGTGGTCGACGAGCGGGAAGCGCTGCACGAGCGCGTGGAGGTTCGGGGTGGTCTGCTCGCCGAAGAGCGTGAGCCTGGGGTCGCCGTCGCCGCGCGGGTCGTCGCCCAGGACCTGGTCGTAGGTCCGGTTCTCGCGCACGATGTAGAAGACGTGCCTGATCGGGCCGCCGGCGCGCACCGGCGTGTCGGCCGGTGGGCTCGGCGGGAGGTTGGCGGGCGGCACCTGCGCGTCGGCCTGGCGCGTCAGCGCCTTCAGCCGCGCGTCGCTCGGCAGCGCGCCGATGCCCGCGGCGCCCTCGGTGATGCGGGGCAGGAACTGCACGTCGCTCGCAGCGGTCTGGTCGAGCGTGGCCGAGTTGAACGGGTTGGGGCCCTTGGGGTTGGGTCCGACGCCGAGGCCCTTGGCGCTGAGCCACACGAGCTTCGGATGCGCGCCGCCGGTCACCTGCACGTCGGTCGGATAGCGGGCGGTCGGGATGCGCCCGAGCGCGCGGAAGCCGGTCGACCCGCGCCGGGGCACCCGCCACGCGCTGATGACGTCGGCCCCCGACAGCGCGGCCAGGAGCCGGCGGCCGCCGGGCGCGACGGCCAGCGCGTTGGGCGACGCGCCCAGGCCGGACCCCGCGCCGGCCGGCAGGCGGCGCACGACGCGCAGGCGGCGCAGGTCGATCACGCCGATCTGGTCGAGGTTGGTGATCGTCACGTAGGCGCGCGTCCCGGCCGGCGCGACGATCGCCTCCGGATGCGCCAGGTGGCCGCCCGCGGCGATGTCGCGGATCTTGCGCGCGCGGCGCAGGTCGAGGACCGAGACCGTCCCGCTCGCCTCGTTGGAGATCAGCCCGCGCCGGCCGTCCGGCGTGATCGCCGCGCCGTACGGATAGCGCCCGACGGGGACGTAGCGCACCCGCCGCGTGCGCGTGTCGGCGATCGCCGCCGCGTTGGCGAGGCCGAGCGCCACCAGCAGCCGCCGGCCGTCGGGCGAGACGGCCAGCTTCTCCGGATAGCCGACCTTCTTGTCGGCGGGCAGCGGGAACTGCTGCGGCGGCGCGGCGAAGCTCGGCGCGGGCACCTTGATCCGGCCGGTCTCCTTGGCCTTCCCCGACGAGCGCGCGTAGCGGAAGACGTGGACGACGTCGCCCTCGCCGCCGGGGAGCTTGGGCCGCGTCGTCGCCCTGTTGGTCGAGTCGGCCAGCCCGGAGACGTAGGCCCGCCCGCCGCGCGGATCGATGGCCACCCCGCCCGACGCCCCCGGCAGCGGGATGACCTGCACGACCTTGGCCGTGCTGGTCGAGACGATGCGCACGTCGTTGAGCCCGGCCCCGGCGGACACCGTCCAGTAGAAGCGCCCGTCCGGGGTCACCGCGCCCCCCGCCGCGAAGTTGCCGACGGCCGCCACGCGGCCGTAGGGCGTCAGGTGGCGGCCGAGGTTGACGATCTGCAGGTCGGGGCCGATGCGCCCCTCCTGGCCGACCGCGACGGCGGGCACGCCGGCCGCCGCGGGCGCGAGAAGCAGAGCGAGAAGACGGCGGCGCACCCCGGCACGGCAGCCTAGTGCCCCGGCCGGTCAGCGCTGCACGGCCAGGAGGTCCCACTCGTCGGGCACGCCCCTGAGCTCGCGGCGCCCGCGGTCCTCGAAGCCGATCCCCGACCCGGCGACGAGGTCGCGGACCGTCCGCGACACGAGGATCTCGTCGGGCCCCGCCAGCGCGCTGACGCGGGCGGCGATGTGGACGGCGATGCCGCCGATGTCGTCGCCGATGACCTCGCACTCCCCGGTGTGCAGGCCGGCGCGGATTCGCAGCCCGAGCTCGCCGGCGGCATCGACCATGGCCTGGGCGCAGCGGATGCCCCGCGCCGGACCGTCGAAGGTCGCCATGATGCCGTCGCCCATCGACTTGATCTCCCGGCCGCCGAAGCGCGCGAGGGCCCGGCTCGTCGCGTCCGCGTGGCGCTCGAGCACCTCGCGCCACCGCCGGTCGCCGAGCGTCGCGGCGGTCTTGGTGGACTCGACGATGTCCGTGAACAGCACGGTCGAGAGCACGCGGTCCGGCTCGGGCGCCGCGCGCGTGCCGGTGAGGAACTCCTGGATCTCGCTGAGCGCGGCAGCCGTGTCGCCGGTCCAGATGCTGTGGTCGTCGCCGGGGAGCTCGACCAGCCGCGCGTTCGGCAGGTGCTCGGCGAGCCAGCGGCTGTGGCGCACGTTGACGAGGCGGTCGTGCCGGCGGTGGAGCACCAGCGCGGGGACGTGGACGCTGGCGACGACGTCACGCACGTCGATGTCCAGGAACGTGCGCACCATCTCCCCGAGCATCCCGGGGCTCGCGCTGGCGCGCTCGAGCCTCGCGAACCACCGGCGCGCGGCGGGGTCGTCGGCCAGGCTCGGCGAGCTGATCTCGATCATCGCGCCCTCGCCCCAGTGCGGCGCGATGAGCTCCCTGCCCGACGCGATCAGGTCCTCTGCGGCCGTCGCCCACGGGTAGTCGGGGGCCGCCGTGGAGCGCGCGAGCCCTCCCCAGCAGACGAGCGCCTGCGTGCGCTCGGGGTACGTGGCGGCGAAGAGGATGCTCATCGAGGCGCCCTCGGAGAGGCCGAGCAGGGCGGCGCGCTCGGAGCCGACGGCGTCCATCACGGCGCGCACGTCGTCCATCCGCTCCTCGAGCGTCGGCGCCCGGGCGACGGGATCCGACAGCCCCGTGCCGCGGCGGTCGAAGGCGAGCACCCGCGCGAACGACGCGAGGGCCTCCAGCGCGCTCGCCGTCCGCTCGGACTCCCACATCAGCTCCACGTGGCTGACGAAGCCGTTGACCAGGACGAGGTCCAGGTCGCCCGACCCGAACTCCTGGTAGGCGATGTGCACGTCGCCGCTGCGCGCGTAGCGAGTCTCGGGTCTCGCTTCGGTGTGGATCGCGACGCCCTCCTGACGGGTATGGGGACCGTAAGGAGTCTAAGCCCGGGCGTTGCTCCGCCCGCGCGGCTCGCGTAGGGTCGGCTGGAACGCCACGCGGTCAAGGAGGCACGAATGCCGAACCGCTTCCGCATCACTCTCGCCGCGCTCGTCGCGGTGCTCGCCACGGCCGGCACATCCATCGCGCGGCCCACGCCCCGGCTCGCCGGGGTCCGGGTCGCCGGTATCGCCCCCAGCAGCGTCTCCGTCGTCTGGCGCCAGCCCAGGTCGGGCCGGGCCAGGGTCGAGCTGTTCGTCAACGGCCGGCGCATCGCGATCGTTCGTGGGCGTCGCTTCACCTTCTCTTCGCTGGCGTGCAAGACGCGCTACCGGCTGACGCTGCGGGCCCGCGACGCGCGCGGCCGGCACTCGCGGCGCGTCTGGCTGTTCGTCACCACGGCCGCGTGCGCCGGGCCGGATCCGGGCGACAAGGACGAGGGCGAGGCGCCCCCGCCGATCCCCACGCCGGTCGTGCCGTCTCCCGCCGCGCCGCCCACGGCGGTCGACAGCCAGGCGCCCAGCACCCCTGGCGGGCTGGCGATCGGGAAGGTGACGGCCACGTCGATCCCGTTCAGCTGGAAGGCGTCGAACGACAACGTCGGCATCGCCCGCTACGCCGTCTATCTCAACGGCACGCAGATCCTGCCCCCGAGCCCGACGGCGACGACCTACACGTTCACCGGGTTGACGTGCGGCACGAGCTACATGCTCGGCGTCCAGGCCTTCGACCCGAGCGGCAACGCGTCCTCGATCGCCACGCAGAGCGCGGCCACCTCCGCGTGCCCCGCGCCCGCGCCCACCCCTGCGCCGGCACCGGCACCGGCACCGGCGCCGCAGCCGTCGGGCAACTGCCCGTCCAACCCCCTGGTGGGCGTCCAGCGGCCGGGCCAGCTCACCGTCCTCGACGGGTCGAACCCGTGCCGGACGGCCACCGGGACGGTGTTCTCGACCCACGTCGAGCACGACGGCGACTGCCACGTCAACCTGACCCCCGACTCGGGCTCCAGCGGCCTGATGAACGGCGTCAACCGCTCGGCCGCGCACGGCACGCTGATCACCGAGGTCATCCCGAGCCACACGCTGCCGATCCCGAACGTCGGCAGCCGCGTGACGATCTTCGGCACCTGGGTCAACGACAAGGCGACCGGCTGGAACGAGCTGCATGCGGTCTGGTCGATCAGCGTGCAGTCCGGCGGCAACGGGAGCTGCGGCGGCTGACCCCGGCAGACGCGTCGGTCGCGCCCAAGCCGGCCTGTGCCGGGGACCCCCGCCCTCGCGCGGGACACCGCTAGACCCGAATTCCGACCTGAGCCGCGGAGTCGAGGATGCGCTCGATCCGCGGCTCGATCGCCGCGCGGTCGCCGGAGGGCACGTACCACACGCAGCGGTCCACGCCGGCCTCGGCGTAGCGGGCCAGGCGCTCGGGCTTGGTCGGCGTCGCGTTGATCGTCACGCCGACGTCGCGGCCCGCGTCGGCGGCGCGCCGGCGCAGCTCGTCGATGCGGGCGAGCACGACGTCGTCGCTCGGCGCCACGTTGGGCATCCAGTGGTCGCCGTAGGCCAGGACGCGGTCGAGGACGCGCTCGCCGTTGCCGCCGACGAGGATCGGCGGGTGCGGGCGCTGCACCGGCTTCGGCCATGACCAGATGCGCTCGAAGCGCACGTGGCGCCCGGTGTAGCCGGCCTCCTCCTGCGTCCAGATCGCCTGCATCGCCTCGATGCGCTCGCGCATCAGCCCGAAGCGCTCCGACGGCTCGGTCCCGTGGTTGCGCATCTCCTCCACGTTCCACCCGGCCCCGACCCCGAAGAGCACCCGCCCGCCCGACAGGTGATCCACGCTGGCCACCGCCTTCGCGCAGGCGATCGGCTCGCGCTGCGGGACCAGGCAGATCCCGCTGCCGACGCGGATGCGCTCGGTCGCCGCGGCCGCGTGGGTCAGCGCGACGAACAGGTCGACGGTGTGGCTGTACTCGCGCGGCAGCTCGCCGCCGGCGGGGTAGGGCGTGTCGCGGCTCGCCGGGATGTGGGTGTGCTCGGGGAAGAAGACCGACTCGAAGCCGAGGTCCTCCGCCCAGCGCGCCAGCTCGCCCGGCGAGATCGACGCGTCGGTGGGGAACATCGCGAGGCCGAGGTGCACGGCCCGGCAGTCTGACCGCTACAGCTGCGTCGTGTCGGTCGGCTGGCCGAGCAGCAGGCGGCCGGTGAGCTCCCACGTCGCCGGGGCGACGAGCATGTGCTGCGTGGCCACGTGCGCGTCGCGGAAGCGGCGCTGCAGCGGGCTGGTCTCGTAGATCGCGCTGCCGCCGCCCAGCCGGTAGGCGCTCTCGGCGACGTCCGCGCAGGCGAGCGCCGCGTGCGTCGCCGCGAGCCGCAGGCCGGTCCGCGCCTCGACGCCGACGTCACCGGTCGCCAGCGCGTGCTCCCAGGCCTCGTCGATCGCGCCGAGCAGCAGCGCGCGCGCCGCGCGCAGCGACGCCTCGGCGCGCGCCACGTCCGCCTGCACGGTGCCCCGGCGCGCCAGCGCGCGCGTGCCGCCGGTCGGCACCTTGGCGCCGGCCATCTCGACGAGGTCGTCGAGCGCGCCGCGGGCGATCCCGAGGCTCACCCCGGCGATGGCCAGCGCGAGCAGCCCGAACAGCGGGAAGGCGTAGAGCGTGCCGTCGTGGCGCGGCTCGTCGGTGATCACGGAGGCCGCCTTCTCGGCGGGCACGAAGGCGTCGCGCAGCTCGATGTCGTGGCTGCCGGTCGCGCGCAGCCCGGCGACGTGCCAGGTGTCGTGGACGACGAACTCGCCGGCGGGCGCGAGCATCAGCCGTACGTCGGGCATGCCGCTCGGGAGCGCCTGCACCGTGCCGTCCTCGTCGACGACGCAGCCGCCCATCAGCCAGTCGCAGTGCTCGCAGCCGCTCGCGAACGGCCAGCGTCCGCTCACCTTGAAGCCGCCGTCCGCGGGGACGGCGCGCCCGCGCGGCGCGAACACCCCGCCCGCGATCGCGGTCGGCTCCGCGTAGACGTCCCGCGCGCTGTCGGGCGGTAGGTACGCGGCCAGCAGCCCGCTCGTCGCCCCGATCGCCACGCACCACCCGGCTGCGCCGTCGCCGCGCGCGAGCGCCTCGACGGCCTCGACGAGGACCGCCGGGTGGGCCTCCAGGCCGCCGACCGCCGCCGGCACGCACAGCCGGAAGAGCCCCGCCTCGGCGAGCGCGCCGACCAGCGGCTCGGGCAGCCGCCGCGCGCGCTCGCCCTCCGCCGCGTGCGCGGCGGCGACCGGCGCCAGCGCGCGCGCCGCCGCGACGGGGTCGCTCACTGCGGCCGCGGGGCCCCGCTGCGACGCTCGATGGACACCGAGTACGCGGGCGAGCGGAAGCGCAGGATCGGATCGTCGGTCAGCTCGATGCCGTCGGTGACGCGCGTCGGGTCGAAGACGAGGATGTCACCGCCCGTCTCGCGCCCGGTCTCGAGCTCGGTGAGCTCGAGCGTGCCGCCGACGAGCGTCTCGCGGTCGTCGCGCCACGGCGCGGTCGGGTCGTCGACCTTGTCGCCCTTGCGCGCGAGCTGCAGCTCGAGGTCGAAGCGCACCGGCTCGCGGGCCAGGCGCTCCTTGATCTCTGTCTGCAGGTAGTCGGCGCCGCGCTCCTTGGCCTCGCCGCCGGACAGGGTCTGCACGCCGGCCTGCGGCACCCAGCGATAGCGGACGTGGCGCTCTCCCCCGCCGGCGTCGAGCCAGCGGAACGCGTGGATGGCGTAGTAGCAGCGGGTGGCGTAGCTGACCGGCGGCTTGAGCGCGCCGGCCGCGGCGGGCAGGGCCGGCAGCGCCTCGGGGTGGCGCGCGAGGAACAGCGGCAGCTTCCACGCCTGCGAGACGCCCGGCTTCATCGCGCGGACGAACTGGATGAAGCCGTCGGGCGTCCGAGCCGGGAAGCGCGGCACGGTCTGGGCGACGATGTCGGTGCGCGACCCGTCGGGCAGGTAGAGCTTGGTCGCCATGCCGCGCACGTCGGGCTTGTAGTCGGGCTCCTCGGGGTCGCCGGAGCCGTTGGAGAAGCGCACGGTCGCGGGGACCGGCTCGCCCTGCATGTGGGCGGCGCGGGTGAGCGCCGCGGCCTCGGGCGTGGCGGTGAAGGTCCCCTTGACGAGGATGCCCTTGGCGTGCAGCGCGCGGCGGCCGGCGTGGCGGCCGAAGCGCTCGTTGACCGCGTCGACGGCCTGCTCGGGTGTGATCACCGCACAGACCATAAACCGCCTGCGGAGTATGGTCGGCCCATGGCCGCCGCCGAGGTCTCCCTGCCCCCGGGACCGCGGCTGCCGCGGGCGCTGCTGACGCTCGGCTTCCTGGTCAGCCCGGCGCGCTTCCTGGACGCGTGCCGGCGGCGCTACGGCGACGTCGTCTGGCTCAGCACGGCGTTCGACTCGGGCTTCGTGATGGTCTTCGACCCCGACGTGCTGCGCGAGGTCTTCCGCGCGCCGCCCGACCGCCTGCGCGCCGGCGAGGCCAACGCCCCGCTCGGCGCGCTTCTCGGCGAGCGGTCGGTCCTCCTGCTCGACGGCGCCGAGCACCTTCGCCAGCGGCGGCTGCTGCTGCCGCCGTTCCACGGCAAGCGCCTGCAGGCGTACGAGGGCATCATGCGCGAGGCTGCCGACGCGGAGATCGACCGCTGGCCGCGCGGCGAGCCGTTCGCGCTGCTGCCCTCGATGCAGTCGCTCACGCTCGAGGTGATCATGCGCGCGATCTTCGGCGTCGAGGAGGGCGCGCGGCAGGAGGAGCTCAAGCGGCGCATCCGCGACGCCATCGGGCCGCTGCGCACGCGGCGCGTCGCCATGCTCGCGCTCGCGCTGTCGGGCGGGCGCCTCGGCGACCGCGGCGCGATGGCGACGTTCCAACAGCGCCGGCGCGCGCTCGACGAGGCGATCTACGCCGAGATGGCACGCCGGCGCGTCGCGGCCGATCTCGACGAGCGCGACGACGTGATGTCGATGCTGCTGCAGGCGCGCGACGAGGACGGCGAGCCGATGACCGACGAGGAGGTGCGCGACGAGCTCGTCACGTTGCTGGTCGCCGGGCACGAGACGACCGCGACCGGCCTGGCCTGGACCTTCGACCTGCTCCTCCACACCCCGCGCGTGCTGGCGCGGGCGCGCGAGGGCGACCCGGAGTATCTGGACGCCGTCGTCAAGGAGTCCCTGCGCGTCAGGCCCGTCGTCCCGGGCGTGGGCCGCGTGGTGCGGGGCGGCCCGTTCGAGCTGGCCGGCTACGTGCTGCCGCCGGGCGTCGAGATCAACCCGTCGATCAGGGTGATCCACCGGCGCGCCGACCGCTACCCGTCGCCGCGCGAGTTCCGGCCCGAGCGCTTCCTCGGCCCCGACGCCCCCGACACGTACACGTGGGTCCCGTTCGGCGGCGGCACGCGACGCTGCCTGGGCGCGAGCTTCGCGCAGCAGGAGATGCGCGTCGTCGTCGCGCGTGTGCTCGAGCGCGTGCGCCTGCGCCCGGTGCGCCGGCGGCAGGAGAAGGCGCGCCAGCAGGGGGTCACGATCGTCCCCCGCGACGGCGTGCGGGTGCTCGTCGCCGACCACTACCCTGTGACCTAGGTGCTTGCCGCGCCCGCGCCTCGGCGCCACGGCGAGCCGGTTGCTGCAGCGGGCCCTCCGGTCCGCTCCTCTTTCCAGTCCTCAGGAGGTGCCATTCATGGCCGTTGAAGAGAAGGTCGAGTTCGAAGGCGAGATCACCGAGGCCCTGCCCAATCTCATGTTCCGCGTCAAGCTGGACAACGGGCACGAGGTCCTCGGCCATCTGGCGGGCAAGATGCGCCGCTACCGCATCCGGGTGCTGCCGGGGGATCGCGTGCGCGTCGAGCTGTCGCCCTACGACCTCGATCGCGGTCGCATCACGTTCCGCATGAAGTAGCGTGGGCCGTGGCGCGCATGCCGACGCGCACCCCCAACATCGCCCCGGACTGCCTCAACCGGCCGCGCGTGAACGACGACGGCTTCGAGGAGCTGTGTCACATCGTGACGGCCGCCGATCCGGACACGGCGCTCTGCGGCAAGGACGTCACCGGCTATCCGTGGAACCCGCCGTGGCCGGTCTGCCAGGCGTGCGCGGAGATGGCCGCGGGCCGGGACAACTGATCCTCCCTGTGTGCCCATGCGCACAGACGCGCTGCTGAACGGCGGCGTACCGTCCGGCCCACGACGGGAGAGGAGAACGAGATGGCGTCACAGCTGCCGCCGGGCCCGGCCTGGCCGAAGGTGATCCAGTCGATCGGCTGGTGGAACCGGCCCCTCGCGTTCCTCGAGCGCGCTCGCGCGCGCCACGGGCGGCGCTTCACCGTGCGCCTGCTCGGCACGCCGCCCTTCGTGATGATCTCCGACCCCGCCGAGCTCAAGGAGGTCTTCACCGCGCCGCCCGACGTCCTGCACCCGGGCGAGGGCGCGCGCATCCTCGAGCCGGTCGTCGGGCGCAACTCGGTCATCCTGCTCGACGGCGCCGACCACCTCGAGCAGCGCAAGCTCATGCTGCCCGCCTTCCACGGCGAGCGGATGGAGCGCCTCGTCGGGCTCGTCGACGAGGTGACCGGCCGCGAGACCGCGCGCTGGGAGCGCAGCGAGCCCATCGCCCTGCATCCCCGCCTGCAGGCGCTCACCCTCGAGGTGATCCTGCGCGCGGTCTTCGGCCTCGACCCCGGCCCGCGGCTCGAGGCGCTGCGCGAGAAGCTGACCGACGTGCTGGCCTTCGGCTCGAGCCCGCTGTCCTTGCTGCCGGAACTGCCCGTCAAGCCGCCGTACTGGCGACGCTTCGAGGTGCTGCGCGCCGAGAGCGACCGCCTGCTCTTCGAGCTGATCGACGAGCGCCGCAGCGAGGGCGCCGACCGCGACGACGTGCTGAGCATGCTGCTCGAGGCGCGCCACTCCGACGACGGCTCGCCGATGACCGACGAGGAGCTGCGCGACGAGCTGATGACGCTGCTGGTCGCCGGGCACGAGACGACCGCGTCGGAGCTGGCCTGGGCGTTCGAGCGCCTGGCCCGCGAGCCGCGCGTCGTGCGCCGCCTGGTAGCCGAGATCGACGACGGCGACGGCAACGGCTACCTCACGGCCACCGTCCAGGAGACGCTGCGCCGCCGCCCCGTCCTGCCCAACTCCGCTCCGCGGCTCGTCAAGCGCGAGGTCGAGATCGGCGGCTGGCCGTACCCGCAGGGCGTCTGCCTGGTGCCCAACGCGTACCTCGTCCACCACGACCCGGCCGTCTACGAGGACCCGTACGCGTTCCGCCCCGACCGGTTCCTCGAGGAGCCGCCCGGCACGTACACGTGGATCCCGTTCGGCGGCGGCCGGCGGCGCTGCCTGGGCGCGAGCTTCGCCATCCTCGAGATGAAGAGCGTCCTGCGCGCTGTGCTCGAGCGCTACGAGATCCGCCCGGGGGCGGACGGCGTCGAGACGCCGCGGCGGCGCAGCATCACGGTCAGCCCGCGCGCGGGCGCCTCGACGGTGCTGCGCAGGCGCGAGCCCGCGGCGGCGGCCGAGCCGGTGGCCGCGGCCGTCAGCTGAGCAGCAGCACCACCAGCAGGACGACGAGGGCGATCACGATCCCCACGCCGGCGATGAGCACCGGCCGCTGGTGCCACCAGAACTCCGGGTGCGCGCGATCGCGCGAGTAGCGCCCCTCGGGCGGCGTGCCCACCCAGTCGTCGTCGTCCGCGCTCATCGGCCCATGCTAATGCGGCGTGCTGGTCCGGCCGTCGGGCGTCATGGCGAAGCCGCCGGTGGCCAGCGTTCGCCGTCCGCGCCAGGCCTCGACGAGCACGAGCAGGCGCTCGTCCTCGGCGTCCACCCGGGTCGTGACCGTCAGGCCCTGCTCGGCGGGAGCGTCCTGCGGCGCGCGCGCCGCGAGCGCGGCGAGCGCGGCGGGACCGGCCGCGCGCAGCCGGTCGAGCTCGGCCTCGACACGGGCGAGCGCGAGGCGGCGCAACTCGTCGTCCATGCGGCCAGTCTGCAGGATTCCGGCGGTCGGTCGATGAACTGGGGTACAGCGCGCGGCCTCAGGTCGGACGAGGCGCCGCCGCCCGCGCGGTGGCGAGGGAGATCGACGCCCCTCCGCCCGGAAACCGGGCCGCGCCGGCCTGCACCGTCGGGACCTGGCGCGGCCCGGGTCTGACCCCTATTTCAGGTGCCCCTCCCCCCGCCCGCGCCCGGCGCGGACAAGGACGTCGTGTTCTTCCGCCGCCGCGCGCTCGAGGACCGCGACGACGAGGACATCATGCTGCGCCGCGTGCCGCGCGACGTCGGCGCGCGCTTCCGCGCCGCGGCCGGCGGCCGCGGCATGACGCACGCGCAGTACCTCTCGGCGCTCGTCACGCTGCACGAGGCGATGCGCGCCCGCGCCGACGGCGGCGACGCCGCGCTGGCCGACGAGCTGCGCAAGCTCGGGCTGGCCAGCGTCACGGTGTAGCGCGCCGCCGGCGGCGCCCGGAGGCCGGGGCCGCCTCGGCCGCCAGCGGCAGCGGCGAGCGCGGCTTGAGCTCCTCGAGGCGCAGCAGCGTCATCACGCGCTGCGCCCCGCCGCGCGACGAGAGCAGGAGCAGCACGCGCTGGAGCTCGCCCACGGTGCGCGCCACGACCCACAGCAGCGCGTCGGTCTCCCCCGTCACCCAGTCGGCCGAGAGGACCTCGGGCATCCCGCGCACGGCGGCGGCGAAGCGGCGGTGGGCGGCGTCGTCGTGGCGGGCGAGCGTCACGGCGACGTAGACCTGCAGGTTGAAGCCGGCCGCCGCCGGATCGACGCGGGCGACCACGCCGGCGATCACGCCCGACGCCTTCAGCCGCCGGACGCGGTTGAAGGTGGCGGCCGGCGACAGGCCCACCAGCCGCGCCAGCTCGACGTTCGGACGGTCGGCGTCGCGCTCCAGCTCGGCGAGGAGCCTGAGATCAATCTCATCCAGTTGATCGGCCATCTCACGAACGATTCTTTCGTATAGAGGCCCAACTGACAAATCTCGCTGTGCCCTCTCGCGCTCGCCGCCGATACTTCGATGCATGACGATCTTGACCACCGAACGCCGAGCTGCCTTCGGCGCGCTGGCCGCCGCCGGGGTGATCTGGGGCCTCACCGTGCCCCTCTCCAAGCTGGCCCTGGGCTGGCTGGACGCCGCGTGGCTGAC
>DASXRF010000368.1:0-3197 GCA_036506755.1 Solirubrobacteraceae bacterium
CCGGGCTGCGGTCCGGCCCCGGGACCGCCGCTGCGGTCGACGCCTCGACCGGCGTCCTCCACGTGGCCTGGACGGACGTGCGCAGGAAGCGCGGCGACGTGGTGACGGCGCATCTCTCGCCCGGCGCGTCCCGGTGGAGCCATCCGGTACGCGTGGGCGACACGCGCAGCGGCCACGTGCAGTTCACCCCCGCGGTGGCCGCCGCGGGCGGCGCGGTGCACCTGCTGTTCTACGACTGGGCGGGCGCCCGCCGCGGCAACGTGATGTACACGCAGTCGATCGACGGGGGAGCGACGTTCCGCCCGGCGCTGCGCGTCAACTCGGTGCCGTTCGACCCGCGCCGCGGCGTTCGCGACTTCAAGGGGCGCTTCCTCGCCGACTACATCGGGCTCGTCGCGACCGAGAGCTACGCCCAGGCGCTCTGGGTCGACACGCGCTCGGCGTCGGGGAACGACGTCTACACGGCGCGGGTGTCGGCGCCTTCGGCGCGTCGACCTTAAGCGAACTTCGTTGAGGATCAGCGGCTGATGCGGACCACCGGGCCGACCGCCCCGCGCGCGACCACGCGGTAGAGGCCAGGGCCCGGCACCGTCGTGCGGTAGGCGCCACCGCGGCCGGCGAGCGTCGTGGCGGCCAGCCGCCAGTGCCGCCCCACGCGGCGCTGGACGCGCACCTCGGCGCCTCGGCGGACCGGGACGATCCGCCCGGCGAGCACGCCGCCCGTGTCGGCGGCCGCGCGCGCGGACGGCGGCGTGCCGCCCGACGGGTCGCTCGGTGCGGGCGCGGAGTCGGGGTCCTCCTTGTGCGAGGAGATCGCGGTGAAGTAGGCCCACGTGTCGCGCAGGCCCAGGCGCTTGCGCAGCATCGCGCCGGCGACGCGGGTGCGGCCCTTGGAGCCGACGACGTCGGCGGCGACGACGCGCGGCGACGCGCCGCGCTCGAGGACCACGACGCCCCGGAACTTGCCCTGCACGAGCCCGCGCAGCTTCTTCGACGCCTGGCCCATCGTCATCCGCACGTTCCAGCGATGCCACGGCGAGACGTTGTCGTAGGGGTCCTCGACGCTGCGCAGCCACGGCCGGGGCGCCGGCCCGAGCACCGATTCCTCGACGTTCTCGGTCCGTCCGCCCGACGTCGAGAAGAAGTACGTGACGACCGGCTTGCCGCCGTAGGTGACCACCTGGCCGCCCGTCGCGTTGACCGCCGCGTTGGTCGCGGGCGTCTCGGCGGCCACGCCGCGGTACATCTGCGAGCGCGTGTCGGCGTACTGGTCGAAGCCGAGCGCGCCCCCGGCGTTCGTCGTGATCGCGTAGGTGCGCGCCGCCACGGCCTGGGCCTGCAGCGCGGCGGCGGGCCACGTCGACGGCGACTCGGCCGACACGACGCCGGCGACGTACTGCTCGAGCCCGAGCGCGTTGATCGCCAGCACGTTGCCCACCGGTCCCGGGCGGAACTCCAGCCAGCCGCGGTACTGGCCGTCGCGCAGGCCGTTGGCCGCCGGCCCGCGCAGCGTGATCGGCTGCTCGGAGGTGACCTGCAGCGGGGCGGGGAATCTCGCGAGCTTGCGGTTGGTGGGGCTGCGCAGCATGACCGTCCCGTCGAGCTCGGCGGTCACGCGGTAGACCTTCTCGGGGTACAGCGGCCGGTCGCCCGCCTTCGTCGCCCCGGTGAACAGCGCGACGCGCGGCGAGCGCAGCAGGACGCGCACGATCGTCCCGTCAGGCGCCTGGCCCAGCGAGGTGCCGCCGTAGTAGTGCCCGAGGATGTCGCGGTAGCCGGCGCCGTGCTGGGCGTACCCCAGCGCACCGAACTGGCTCATCCCGACGCCGTGGCCGTAGCCGGCGCCCTTGATCGTGAATGTGGAGGCGGCATGCGCCGGCGCGGCGGCCCAGGGGGCGGCCGCGATGGCGAATGCGGCGAGGGCGGTCCGTCGCATCAGCAGCGCCAACCGACCTTAGCGCGCCGAGTTGCGGTAGACCTAGCGCTATGGCCGCGCGCCGAGCGTCGGACGTCTTCGTCGAATGCCTCGAGTCCGAGGGCGTCCGCTACGTCTTCGGCATCCCCGGCGAGGAGACGCTCGACCTCAACGAGTCGCTGGCCAACTCGAGCGTCGCCTTCGTGCCCGTCCGCCACGAGCAGGGCGGCGCCTACATGGCCGACATGTACGGGCGCCTGACCGGCCGCGCGGGCGTCTGCCTGGGCACGCTCGGCCCCGGCGCGACCAACCTCGTCACCGCGGTCGCCGACGCCTTCCTCGACCGCGCGCCGCTCGTCGCGCTCACCGGGCAGGGCGACCTCGAGCGCATGCACAAGGAGTCGCACCAGTACATCGACCTCGTCGAGGTCATGCGGCCGATCACCAAGTGGAACGCGCGCGTGACGGCGCCCGAGATCATCCCCGAGGTCGTCCGCAAGGCCTTCAAGCTCGCCGAGTCCGAGAAGCCCGGCGCCACCCACCTCGAGCTGCCCGAGGACGTCATGGCCTCCGACGTCGAGGCCTCGCCCCTGCCCCGCCGGCGCCTCGTCCGCCCCGAGCCCGCGGCGCGCGAGCTGCTCAAGGCGGCCGACGCCATCCGCAACGCGATCAATCCCGTCGCCCTGGCCGGGAATGGCGTCATCCGCGCCGGCGCGGCGCCCGCCCTGCGCGAGTTCGCCCGCGCGACGGGCATCGCGGTCGCCGAGACCTTCATGGGCAAGGGCGCGATGGACTACACCGACCCGCGCGCGCTCGGCACCGTCGGCCTGCAGTCGCGCGACTACGCGATGGCCGGCTTCGAGGACGCCGACGTGGTCATCGCGATCGGCTACGACCTCGTCGAGCACGCCCCCAAGCACTGGAACCTCCGTCGCGACAAGAAGATCGTCGTCGTCGACTCGGTCCCGGCCGAGATCGACGGCTACTTCACCCCCGAGGTGGAGCTGGTCGGGGACATCTACCACGTCCTCAGCCGCCTGGCCGAGGAGTGCCGCGACGTCCCGCACTCCGGCGGATCGCAGCGCCTGCGGGACGTCGTGCTCGGGCGCTTCGACGCCGCCCGCGAGGACGCGCACTTCCCCATGCAGCCGCCGCGGGCGCTGTGGGAGATCCGCCAGGCGCTCGGCCGCGAGGACATCCTGATCAGTGACGTGGGGCTGCACAAGCTGTGGATCGGCCGTATGTTCCCGGCGCATGAGCCGAACACCGTCCTCATTGCAAA
>DASXRF010000369.1:0-1930 GCA_036506755.1 Solirubrobacteraceae bacterium
GGCGCTGCGCAAGGCGCTGCCGGGCCCGGCGGAGAAGGCGCTCGGGCTGGGGCGCGCCGTGCCGCAGGCGGGACCGGCTCCAGCTGCGGCGGCGCAGGCGGGACTGCTCGGCGCTGGCGCGGCGGGCGGGCTGGCCGGAGCAGCGCCGATCGGCTACCGGCTGCGGCGCGCGGTCGCCGGGCTCGCCCCGCCCGCGGCCGCGGCGCCGCAGCTCGAGGTGCGGGTCTTCATCGGCGACACGGAGCTGCGCGGGATCGTCCGGACGGAGGTCCGGCAGGCGGACGAGCGGACGGCGCAGGTGCTGCTGGCGGGGGCGCGCTGATGGCGGTGACGCTGGCCGTGACCGAGGAGCCGGAGCGCGCGGCGGCGCGGGTCGCCGTCGGCGGGATCCCGGCCGGCGCGGCCACGCTGACCGTCGAGCGGACGAGCCCGAGCGGGGCGGTCGCCGGCGTGCGCGGCGCGGTCGGCGCGTCCGCCTCCGGCCTGGCGAGCTACGTGACCCGCGACTACGAGCTGCCGCTCGGCGTCGCGCTGACGTACGCGGTCACGGTCTACGACGGCGCGAGCGCCGTCGTCGGGCAGGCGAGCGCGGCCTTCGAGCTGACCTACCCCGACCTGGGCGACCCGTGGCTGGTCGACCTCGCGCGGCCGCTCAACTCGCTGCCGGTGCTGGTCGAGTCGCTGGCCGAGCTCAGCTACGAGGCGGCGACGGGAGTGCACCGCGTGCTCGAGCGGCGCGCGCCGGTGCTGACGGCGCTGCCGGGCTGGACGCCGGCCGCCGAGCTCGTCGTCGTCACGGCGACCGAGGAGGAGCGCGAGCGCGCGCGCGCGCTGCTCGGGACGGGCTACCCGCTGCTGCTGCGGACGCCGCCGGCGCAGGGCGTCGGCAACATCTTCCTGGGCGTGACCGGCTTCGTCGAGGCGCGCGCGTCGCGGCTGGCGCAGGCGCAGGACCGCCGCTTCCGCATCTCCTGCACGCAGGTCGAGCGGCCCGACCCCTCCATCTACGTCCCGCTCGCGCCGAGCACCTACGCGGGCGCGAAGGCGACCTACGCGACGTACGCGGACCTGCTGGCGGGCGCGGCCACGTACGAGGGGCTGGCCTACACCTACCCATCGGGCGTCGCCGACCCGATCCTGCCCTGGCTCCCGGACGACGTCTGATGCTGAGCGTGACGCCCCGCTTCCTGGTCGCGCTGAGGCAGACGCACTCGGTCGCCGTCCGCGCGACGCTGTACCGGCCGTCGGCGCCGACGACGCCGATCGCGGCGACCGTGATCGCGGGACAGGTGGCGGCCGACGTCGACGCGCGCTCGCGGCGGCAGGGCCAGCTCGAGCTCGCCTTCGACCTGGCCGACCCGGTCACGCTCGACGTCGTCCGCGAGCTGCCCTTCGGCGGCTACGCCGTCGTCGAGCGCGGCATCCGCTACGCGAGCGGCGAGCTCGAGCTCGTACAGCTGGGGCGCTTCCGCGTCGAGAACGTGACCTGGCCCGAGCTGCAGGGGCGGGCGACGCTGACGCTGGCCGACCGCATGGCGCAGGTCGCCGACGAGACGTTCACGACGCCCTTCGCGCCGGTCGGGCAGAAGCCCTCGGACGCGGCCGTCGCCTGCGTGCAGGCCGTCTTCGGGGGGAGCATCGCCTACCACGTCTCGACGAGCCCGGCGACCGAGACCGCGATCGTCGACGCGACCTACGACGAGGACCGCGCGGGCGCGATCGCCGACCTGGCGGCCGGCGTCGGCGCGGAGGCGTTCTTCGACAACCTGGGCGACTTCGTACTGCGGCCGCGGCCGGGCACGGGCGGGGAGCCGGTGTGGACGGTCGACGCCGGCGAGACGGGCGTGCTGGTCGCCAGCTCGGAATCGCTCGACCGCTCGAGCGTCCGCAACGGCGTCGCCGTGCGCGCGCAGGCCGACCCGACGCTGCC
>DASXRF010000370.1:0-2598 GCA_036506755.1 Solirubrobacteraceae bacterium
CGAGCGGCCGCCGTCGGCCGACGACGTCGGGCGCCGGCTCGCAGGGCTGCGGCCCGGCCGGGCCCGCGAGGCCGAGGAGGCCAACCCGCTCGGGCGCCTGGCCCAGGGCCAGTTCGTCGGCCGCCGCGAGGAGCTCGACCGCCTGCACGCGCTGCTCGACGGCGCGCTGGCTGGTCGCGGCGCGCTCGCCCTCGTGGCGGGCGACGCCGGCATCGGCAAGACGCGGCTGGTCGAGGAGCTCGCCGCCTACGGCGGACTGCGCGGCGCGCGCGTGCTGTGGGGGCGCTGCTACGAGGGCGACGGCGCGCCGGCCTACTGGCCGTGGGTCCAGATCGTGCGCGCGTACCTCGCCGTCCGGCCGCCGGAGGCGTGGGCGGCGGAGATGGGTGCCGGAGCGCCCGCCATCGCGCGCGTCGTCCCCGAGGTCGGGGAGGCGCCGCCCGACGCCGCCGACGAGTCGCCCGAGGAGGCGCGCTTCCGCTTCTTCGAGGCGATGGGCGGCTTCGTGCGCAACGCGGCGGCCGCCGACCGCCCGCTCGTCCTCGTGCTCGACGACCTGCACTGGGCGGACACGGCGTCGCTGCTGCTGCTCGGCTTCCTGGCGCAGGAGGCGCGCAGCGCGCCCGTGCTCGTCGTTGGCACGTATCGCGACGTCGAGGTCGGTCGCGACCATGCGCTCACGCGCGTGCTCGGCGACGTCCGCGCCGCGGAGCGGATCACGCTCGCCGGCCTGCCCGAGGGCGACGTCGCGCGCTTCCTGGAGGCGCGCTCCGGCGCGGCGCCCCATCCGCGACTCGTCGCCGCCGCGTACGAGCGCACCGAGGGCAACCCGTTCTTCCTCAGCGAGGTCATGCGCCTGCTGGTCAGCGAGGGCGGGCTCGAGGACCACCCGGAGCGCGCGCTGGCCGTCCCGGCGGGCGTGCGCGACGTGCTCACCCGCCGCCTCGACCGGCTGTCGGAGGGCACGCGCGAGCTGCTCGGCGTGGCGGCGGCGATCGGGCGCGACTTCGGCCTGGACGTCCTGCAGCGCGCGTCCGGCGCCGGCGCGGACGCGGTGCTCGACGCGCTCGACGAGGCCGTCGAGGCGCAAGTCGTCGTGACCGGCCGCGCCGGACGCTTCCGCTTCAACCACGCGCTGGTCCGCGAGACGATCTACGACGAGCTGGGCACCGTGCGGCGCCTGCGGCTGCACCTCAAGGTCGGCGAGGCGCTCGAGGCGGTCCACGGCCGCGCGCGCGAGGCGCACGTGGCCGAGCTGGCCCATCACTGGTTCGAGGCCCTGCCTGTCGCGGGCGCCGACAAGGCGGTCGAGTACTCGACCGCGGCGGCGGTGCGCAGCCACGCCGCGCTGGCCTTCGAGGAGGCCGCCCGCCACTACGACCGCGCGTGCCGGGCGCTCGAGCTCGCCGGCCTGGAGGACGACCCGCGGCGCATCGAGCTGCTCCTCGCGCGCGGCGAGGAGCAGACCCACGCGGGCGAGGTCGAGCCGTCCCACGAGACGTTTCGCGAGGCGGCCGAGCTGGCGCGCGCGCAGGGCCTTCCCGAGCTCCAGGCGAAGGCGGCGCTGGGCTTCGCGCAGTGGAGCGTGCTGGGGCGCAACGACCCGGCGGTCGCGCTGCTCGAGGAGGCGCTCGACGCGCTGCCCGAGGCCGACTCGAGCTGCCGCGCCGAGGTCCTCGCCGAGCTGGCCATCCACCTCGAGGCGGCCGACCACCGCGCGCGCAAGGACGCCCTGAGCGCCGCTGCGGTGGCGATGGCGCGCCGCGCCGGCGATCGCGCGCAGCTCGCGCTCCTGCTGGCCAACCGGCACGCGACGATCTGGGGTCCCGACAACCTCGACGAGCGCCTCGCGCTGGCCGACGAGGGGCTCGCGCTCGCGCTCGAGGTCGGCGACCGCAGCCGGGAGCGCTGGGCGCACTTCCTGCGCTTCGTCGACCGCCTGGAGAGCGGCGACGTGGCCACCGCCGACCGCGCGCTCGACGAGTTCGCGCGCACCGCGGACGAGCTCGGCCAGCCCTTCTACCGCTGGTACGCCGCGCTCATGCGGCGCACGCGCGCGCTGATGGACGGCGCGATGGCCGACGCCGAGCGCCTGGGCCACGAGCTCGGCGAGCTGTGGCACTCCGACGACGGCGACGACGTCTGGGCCCGGACGGTCCAGGACATCCCGCTGCGCTGGCAGCAGGGGCGCCTGAGCGAGGTTCGCCGCGCCCTCGAGGACGGCGTGCGCCGCTACGCGTCGATCCCCGCCTACCGCTGCCTGCTCGCGTGGGTGGACGCCGAGACCGGGCGCGTCGACGCGGCCCGCCGCGAGCTCGACCGCTTGGTCGGCGGCGGCCTCGCCGAGCTGCCCTGCGACGAGCAGTGGCTGGCCGCCGTCGCGAACCTCGCCGCGGCGGCCGCCGCGATCGGCCACGACGGCGTGGCGGGCGCGCTGCGCGAGCGGCTCGCGCCGCACGCGAGCCGGCTCGTCCTCTTCGACGCCGGCTGGGCCTGCCTCGGCCCGTGCGCGCGGCACCTCGGGGTGCTCGCGGAGCTGCAGGGCGAGCGCGACGCCGCGGTCGCCCACCTCGAGCACGCGCTGGCGCTGGCCGCGAC
>DASXRF010000371.1:0-2531 GCA_036506755.1 Solirubrobacteraceae bacterium
GCGTCGAGCCCGCGCACGCGCAGCACCGCGACGTCGTTGTGCGGATCGAAGACCACCGCGCTGGCCTCCAGCCGCCGGCCCTCGCCGCGGACCTGGACGACGGTGTCGTCCTCGCCGGCGACCACGTGGGCGTTGGTCACGACGAGGTCGGCGCCGGCCACCCAACCCGAGCCCTCGACGCCCAGCCCGCAGGCGGTGCCGAGGACCCGCACCACGCTTCCTGCCGCCGCCGCGACGTGCGGGTCGCGGGCGATCGCCGCCCTCGGCGCGGGGACGTTGGGCATCGGTCCGCCTATCTGCGGCAGCGGGTCGAAGCGCGCCAGCGCGTGGAGGATCGGGCCGGAGGGCGGCAGGACCTCGTTGAGCCGCTGGAGGATCGCCGAGCGGCGCACGTCGCGGCGCAGGTCGCGCTGGCCGGGGAGCTGGACCGCGGCCGCCCCGGCGATCCAGGCGATGCCGAGCGCGATCGCCGCGCTGAGCGCCGCGCCGGCCAGCCCGTCCACCAGCCGGAAGCCGGGCACGCGGATCGCGCCGCGCACGCGCTCGGCGGCGCCGCCGAACCCGCTCGCCAAGAGGCCGCCGAGGAACAGGGCTCCGGCCAGGCCGAGCAGGGGCGCGTAGGGTGAGCGCGAACCCTCGGACAGCAAGACCGGGGCCAGGCGGGTGCCGACCACGGCGCCGACCGCGAAGCCAGCCAGCGACAGTGCCCCCACGACGAACCCTTGATGCGCGCCTGCCAGCGCCAGCAGGAGCGTGAACCCGATGATGATCCAGTCGAGGGAGGTCACCCGCCGCGATCTTCGCGCCTCGCGCCGCCCGCGGTCGCCGCGAACCCGGTTGATCGCCGCCGCGGCGGTCGCCGCCGCTGCCTTCGCCGCGGGGATCGTGGTCGGCTCGGGAGCCGGCCAGGGGCCCGAGCAGCGCGTCGCCGCCCGCTTCACGGCGGCGTGGGAGCGCGGCGAGTGGGCGCGGATGTGGGCGCTGAGCGGCGGGCCGCACCGCCCGCGCGACGTGGCGGCGTTCGCGACGCGCTACCGGTCGGCGGCCGAGACGGCGACGGCGGCGCGCGTGCGCTTCGGCCGCCCGGAGCGGCCGCACGACGGCGTGGTCGCAGTCCCGGCGGTCGTCGAGACGCGGCTGTGGGGCACGCTACGCGCGACGCTGCGGCTGCCGATGCGCGGGACCGGCGACCACACGCGCGTCGCCTGGCGGCGTGAGCTCGTCTTCCCCGGGCTGCGCCGTGGCGAGCGCTTGCGCCGCCAGACGACGATGCCCGACCGCGCCGAGCTGCGCTTCCGCGACAACACGCCGATGACGCGCTTCCCGCAGCTCGCCGCGTCGATCGCCGGCGCCCTCGGCCCGATCCCGGCGGAGCGCGCCGGGCGGCTGCGCGCGCTGGGCGTGCCCGACGACGTGCAAGTCGGCATCAGCGGGCTGCAGCGCGCCTTCGACGAGCGCCTGATCGGGCGGCCGGGCGGCCTGCTCTTCGCCGGGCACCGCGTGCTCGCCCAGGCGGTGTCGCGCGCGGCGCGGCCGCTGCGCACGACGATCTCGCCCGGCGTCCAGCGCGCGGCCATCGACGCGCTGGCCGGCCGCCTCGGCGGCGCGATCGCGCTGCGCCCGGCCACCGGCGAGATCCTTGGCGCCGCCGGCGTGGCGTGGTCGGCGCTCCAGCCGCCGGGCTCGACGTTCAAGATCGTGACGCTGGCCGGGGTTCTCGAGGCCGGGCTGGCGTCGCCGTCCACGCCGTTCCCGGTCCAGACCGAGACGACGCTGTCGGGCGTGCGCCTGGAGAACGCCAACGGCGAGGCGTGCGGAGGGACTCTCGCGCAGGCGTTCGCCGAGTCCTGCAACAGCGTCTTCGCGCCGCTCGGTGCGCGACTGGGCGCCGGGCGCCTCGTCGCGGTCGCCCGGCGCTTCGGCTTCGGCGAGCCCCCCGGCCTGGCCGGCGCGGCGACGAGCACGCTGCCCGCACCCGAGCAGATCGGCGACGACCTCGCGGTCGGCTCGAGCGCGATCGGCCAGGGCCGCGTGGAGGCGACCGCGTTGCAGATGGCGCTGGTGGCCGCGACGATCGCCCGCGCCGGCCGCCGCCCGCGCCCGACGCTGGTGCTCGGCGAGCGCCGCCCCGCCGCGCGGGCGGTGAGCTCACGGGTGGCGCGCGTCGTGGCGCGACTGATGCGCGGCGTGGTGCGCCACGGGACGGGGACGGCGGCGGCGCTGCCCAACGTGCCCGTCGCCGGCAAGACCGGCACCGCCGAGCTCAAGTCGACCGTGCAGAGCGCTGAGGAGCAGGGCGCCGAGCAGGACGCGCCGCGCCAGGAGGACGCCAGCGACACCGACGCCTGGTTCGCCGCCTTCGCCCCGGCGCGCCGCGACCGCCCGGCGCGCGTCGCGGTCGCGGTCCTGCTCGTCCAGGCCGGCGCGGGCGGCGACACGGCGGCGCCGGCGGCGCGGGGGGTGCTGGAGGCGGGGTTGCGGTAGCTCCGCCCGGGCGTTTGTCGCGGGTCGCGGCCGGGTCTGTGGCTACC
>DASXRF010000372.1:0-14750 GCA_036506755.1 Solirubrobacteraceae bacterium
AGATCGACATCGACGCGGTGGCGTCGGCGATGCTGCGCGACGATGTCACGCGGCGGCTGATCACCGGATGGCTCAGCGCAGGTGGTCGTACCCGCGCAGGGCGACCGGGCTACCCGCGCGGCTGAGCCGCGCGCCGGGCGGGCCGTCGACGACCTCGCCGACCCACGTGAGCGGCGCGGCGCGCTCCGCCGCGCCGCGCGCCGAGGGCGGCACGCAGGCGAGCAGCTCGAAGTCCTCGCCGCCGGTGGCGGCCAGCTCGGCCGCGTCGGTCCCGAGCTGCGCGGCGACGTGCGCCACGCCGGGCGCCACCGGCAGGCGGTCGAGGTCGATGGCCAGGCACGCGCGCGAGCGCTCGCCGAGGTGGGCGGCATCGCCGGCGACCCCGTCGGAGAGGTCGATCAGCGCGCGCGCCCCGGCCGCCGCGAGCGCGCGTCCCTCGGCCAGGCGCGGCTCCGGGCGCAGGTAGGCGCTCGCGAGCGCGCGGTCGCCCGCGGCGCGGCCGTCGAGCACCGCCAGGCCGGCGGCCGCCGCGCCCAGCGCGCCGGTCACGCCGACGAGATCGCCGGCCCGCGCGCCGTCGCGCCCGACGAGCGCGCGCTCGTCGTCGGCCCAGCCGACGACCGTCACGCTGACCATCAGCACCGGGCCGCTGACGACATCGCCGCCGGCGATCGTCGTGCCCGTCCGCGCCGCCAGCGCGCCCATCCCGCGGGCCAGGGCGAGCACGCCGTCGCCGCCGATGTGCGCGGGCACCACGACCGCGACGTACGCCTCGCCCGCCTCGGCGCCCATCGCGGCGAGGTCCGAGAGCGCCGCGGCGAGGGCGCGATGCCCGACGTCCTCGGGCGTCGCCTCGCCCAGGCGGAAGTGCACGCCCTCGACCATGGCGTCGACCGACGTGACCGCGTACGGGCGCGCGCGCACCACGGCGGCGTCGTCGCCGCTGGCGCGAACAACGCGCTCGCCGGGCGGGCCGAGGACCGCGACGATCGCGTCGATGAGGTCGAACTCGTCCGTGGCCGCCGCCGCTAGCGGTGGCGGTACACGATGCGCGCGCGGTCGAGGTCGTAGGGCGACAGCTCGACCCGCACCCGGTCGCCGGGGAGGATGCGGATCCGGAAGCGCCGCATCTTGCCCGCGACGTGCCCGAGGACGGTGTGGCCGTTGTCGAGTTGGACGCGGAACATCGCGTTCGGCAGCGCCTCCACCACCTCGCCCTCGAACTCGACCTTCTCTTCCTTGGCCACGCCGCGCGGAAGGTATCAGTCGCCGGGGGTGGCGCCGCCGCTGTCGGAGCCTGCGCCGCCGCCGCCGCCGTCGGCGGGCGGAGCGGGCGGCGTCTGCGTCTTGGGCGGCCCCTGCGGCGGCGACTCGTAGAGGTCGGGGTCATAGCCGCCCTTGGGCGACTTGCCGTCGCCCTTGTCCTGCTGCTGCTGGGGCGGCTGTTGCACCGGCGGCGCCGGCACCGGCGTGCCGTAGGAGTTCTGTCCGCCCTGCGGGACGCTCGTGTCCTTGCCGGGGACGCCGCCGCGCGCGTAGCGGCCGAAGAACGGTGTTCCCTGGAATGGCACCGTGGGCGCGGGGAACGGCTTGCAGCGGCCCTTGGCGGCGACCTGCATGAAGTCGTGCCAGATCAGCGCCGGCGCGGTGCCGCCGAACATCTCGCCGTACGGCGGGACGTTGGTCATCGACGCGGTCGTCTTCGGATAGCCGACCCACACCGTCGTGTTCAGCCCCGTCGTGAAGCCGTCGAACCACGCATCGGTGAAGCTCGACGTCGTCCCGGTCTTGCCGGCCGCCGGGCACCCGATCTGCGCCGCGCGCCCCGTTCCGCGCTGGACGTTGGCCTCCATCGCCTTGACCGCCTCGTTGGTCTGCCCGTCGGTGAAGACCTTCTTGCGCTCCTGGTGGGCCAGCGACGTGTCGACGCGCCCGTCCGGGAAGACGACCTTGGTCACCGCGACCGGGCGCACGCGGAAGCCGCCGGTGTTGATCGTCATGTACGCGCGCGTCATCTCGAGCGGCGAGACGCCGTGGGTCAGGCCGCCGAGGACCATCGAGGGGTACGCGTCGAGGTGCGACGTGATGCCCATGTCGTAGGCGGTCTGGCGCACCTCCTCGGGACCGAGGTCGAGCCCGAGCTGCATGTAGACCGTGTTGTCCGAGCGCACGAGCGCCTCGAAGAGCGTCTCGCGCCCCTTGTAGACGTGATCGTCGGTCTGGACGTCGATCGGCCCCCACTTCGGGTCGCGGAACAGCAGGCGCTTGGAGGCGTACGTCGTGCTCTTGGGGTCGATGCCGCGCCGCAGGGCGGTCATCAGCGCCATCACCTTGAACGTCGAGCCGGGCTGGCGCTTGCCCTGGGCGGCGAGGTTGAACTTCGACGTCGCGTACTGCTGCGAGGAGGCCATGGCGAGGATGTGGCCGTTGCGCGGGTTCATGCTCACCAGCGCGGCCGACGGGTCGCCCGGGTTGGCGAGGCGGTTGGCGATCGACTGGCGCGCGAGGCGCTGCAGCTTGAGGTCGATCGTCGTGTAGACCTTCAGGCCGCCGCGGCGCACCGTGTCGACGCCGTAGCGCTTGACGAGCTGGTCCCTGACGTAGTCGAAGAAGTAGCTCTCCCGCCGCGCGGTGTAGTAGCGGCCGCGCTCGACCCCGAGCGGCGACGCGATCGCCTCCGCGGCGGTCTCGGGCCGGACCGTGCCGGTGCGCACCATCGCGCGCAGGACCGCGTTGCGGCGCGCGAGCGCGCGCTCCGGATGCTCGAACGGGTCGTAGATCGACGGCGCCTGGGGCAGCCCGGCCAGCAGCGCGGCCTCGGGCAGCGTCAGCCGGCTCGCGGGCTTGGCGAAGAACATCCGAGCTGCCGCCTGGATGCCGACCGCCATCTGCCCGCCGACGGTCCCGTAGGGCACGGAGTTCAGGTAGCGGTCGAGGATCCAGCGCTTGCCCTGGATGCCCGGGTGCTGCTCCTCGAGCTCCTGGGCGAGCTTGGCCTCGCGGACCTTGCGCGTGAAGGTGCGCTTCTTCTGCGGGTCGTAGAGGTTCTTGATCAGCTGCATCGTCAGCGTCGAGCCGCCCTCGACCGTGCGCCCCGAGGAGACGTTCTTGACGGCCGCGCGGAAGACGCCCTCGACGTCGACGCCCTTGTGCGAGTAGAAGCGCCGGTCCTCGATGGCGACGGTCGCGTCGCGCACGTTGGTCGGGATGGCTCCGCGGGGGATCGGCGTGCGCAGCGTGTCGGCCTGGATGAAGCCGAGGCGCTCGCCGTCGGCCGCGTAGACGGCCGAGCTGGCGCCCTGCTCGACCGGCTTGATCGAGGCGAGGTTCGGCGCCGAGGCCATGATGCCGACGATCCAGCCGACGACCGCGAGCGCGCCGATCGCCGCCGTTGCTGCGACGACGCCGAGGACCAAGAACGCGACGCGGCTCGAGCCGGCGCCGCGGTGGCGCTTCCGGCGCCGCTGCCGCTCGCGATGAGACATCTCCGCGTGTGATTCTAGGAGCGGCTACCTGAGCCCTGCCGCACGCAACGCGCCGAACGCGCGCTCGCGCAGCTCGGCTTCGCGCGCGAACCTGGTCGCCGGCGCGACCGCCTCGCCCGCGAGCGCGACACGCGTGCCCTCGACGGCGACCTCGGCGAGCGTCGTCGTGGCCTCGGGCAGCGCGGCGCGCAGGACCTCGAGCGCGCGCAGCGCGTCGGCGTCGCGGGCGAGCCACAGCGACACCTCCGTGCCGACCGTCGGCTCGAGCACCGTGTCGTTGCGCAGCACGCCGGACGCGAGGCGCTCGTTGGGGATGACGATCCGCGCGCCCGCGCCCGTGCGCAGGTACGTGTAGGTGAGCCGGACGTCCTCGACCATCCCGGTCTCGCCCTCGAAGGTCACCTGGTCGCCGATGCGCAGCGGCTGGGTGACGGCGAGCAGCAGGCCGGCGACCGCGTTGGCCAGCGTCGTGCGCGAGGCGAAGCCGACGACGGCGGCGACGATGGCGCTGGAGGCGAGGAACGGCGCGACGAGCCGCTCCAGCGAGCTGAACTGCGCCAGGGCGATCGCGACGCCGATCAGGATGATCGTCACCTCGACGACGCGGCGCAGGAAGCGCAGGCGCGTGTCGGCCTCCGGGGTCAGCGCCCCGCCGGTCAGGCGGGCGGCGACGGCCGCGGCCCGCCGCGAGAGCGCGCGGTCGACGGCAAGCGCGCCGCCGAAGGCGATGGCGAGCGCGATCAGCGCCGTGACCCACTGGTCGTTGTCGGACCACCAGGACGCGAGGATGCGCGTGACACCATGGATCGGCATGGAGCGGGACCGTAGCGTGGCCCTCCGCGGCCGCCCGGCGGCGGCGCTGCCGCGCGTGCGGCTGCCGCGCGGGGGCGCCGAGGCGCTGCGCATCGCCTGGCGGGCGACGCTGTTCAGCCGGCTGCTGGTCTGGGGCGCCGGCGTCGGCGCGCTGCTGGTCTGGGGCAACTCGGCCCGGGCGCGCGACTTCGACCCGTCCGGCCTGACCGCGCCGTTCGGCGCGTTCGGCGACGCGCTCGTCGCGCCCGCCGCGCGCTGGGACTCGGTCTGGTACCTCTCGATCGCCCAGGACGGCTACGGCGCGCAGGGGCGGCCGGCGTTCTTCCCGCTGTACCCGCTGCTCGCGCGCGTGGGCGGCTGGGTCGTGGGCTCGCCACTGGTCGCCGGCGCGCTCGTCTCGACCGCGTGCCTGGTCGCGGGGCTCGCCGCGCTGCACGAGCTGACGCGGCTCGAGCTGGGCGGCGAGGCGGCGCGGTGGACGGTCGTCGGCCTGGCCGTCTCGCCGATGAGCTTCTTCTTCTCGGCCGTCTACAGCGAGTCGCTGTTCCTGGCGCTCTCCGCGGGCGCGCTGCTCGCCGCGCGTCGCGGGCGCTGGTGGTGGGCGGGTGCGCTCGGCGCGGGCGCGGCGGCGACGCGCAGCGCGGGCGTCGTGCTGCTCGTCCCGCTCGTCCTGCTCGCCTGGTCGGCCCGGCCGCGTCCCATGCCGCGCGACGCCCTCGCGCTGGCGCTCGTCCCCGGCGGGCTCGTCGTCTTCATGGCCGCGATGGCGCTCGGCGGCCACGGCGCGCTCGCGCCCTTCCACGTCCAGGACGTGTGGTTTCGCGAGTGGGCGGGACCGTTCGGCGGTCTGCCCGACGCGGTCGTCGCGGCGTGGGACGGCGCGCGCCAGCTGCTCTCGGGCCAGCGCGAGGACGTCTACTTCACCGCCGCCGGCGGTGACCCGTTCCACGTCGCGCGGATGAACCTGATGCTGTTCGCCTTCCTGCTCGCCGCGCTGCCGGCGCTCGTCGGCGCGGCGCGGCGGCTGCCGCTCGCCTACGCCGCCTACGCGCTCGCCGCGCTGGCGCTGCCGCTGTCGTATCCGGTGGGACCCCAGCCGCTGATGTCGCTGCCGCGCTTCGAGCTCGTCCTGCTGCCGCTGTGGATGTGGTGGGGCGCGTGGCTGAGCCGCCACCCGCGGGCGCGCGGGCCGGCGCTGGCGCTCAGCGCCTTCGGGCTGGCGGCGTTCGCGGCGCAGTTCGCGACCTGGCACTGGGTCGCGTGACGGCGATCCTGCTCGACGCGCTGGGGACGCTGGTGCGCTTCGAGGATCCGGCGCCGCTGCTGCGCCGGGCCCTCGCCGAGCGCCACGGCATCGAGGTCGCGCTCGACGACGCGCGCGCGGCGGTGCGCGCCGAGATCGCCGCCTACCGCCGTCTGCACGGGCACGCGGGCGACGCCGCCGGCCTGGCCGTGCTGCGCCGGACCTGCGCGGGGGTCGTGCGCGACGCGCTCGGGGCGCCGGCGGCGGCGCTGGCCGCCGACGACCTCGTCCCCACCCTCGTGGACTGCTTCCGGTTCACTCCGTTCCCCGAGGTCCCGGGCGTCCTCGACGCCCTGCGCGCGCGCGGGCACGCGCTCGCGGTCGTCTCGAACTGGGACGTCTCGCTGCACGACGTCCTGCGCCGGACCGGGCTGGCGGGGCGGGTCGACGCCGTGGTCGTCTCGGCCGAGCTCGGCAGCGCGAAGCCCGACCCCGCGCCGTTCGCGCGCGCGCTCGAGCTGCTCGGCGCGAGCGCGGCCGACGCGCTACACGCCGGCGACCAGCTCGACGAGGATGTCGCGGGAGCGCGCGCGGCGGGCGTGCGGCCGGTGCTCGTCGCACGCGACGGCGCGCAGGCGCCGCCCGGCGTCGCCGTCGTGCGTTCGCTCGACGGCCTGCTCGCGCTCGCCCCCTAACGTTTGCCTCGTGACGACCACGGCACCGCCGCCACCCCAGTCCGATGCGCGGCCCGAGCTCCCGCCGTGGCGCGCGTGGACCGGCCCGGCGGCGCTGCTGCTCGCGATCGCCATCGCGCTGGTCCTCAGCAGCGTCGTCTACGTCATCGGCGCCATCGCCACCGGCCACACGAAGTCCACGCCGGGGGCCAACCTCGTCGCCACGGTCGTCGGCGACTTCGCCTTCATCGCCTCCGCCGTGTTCTTCGCCCAGCTGGCGGCGCGCCCGACGCCCGAGCAGTTCGGCCTGCGCCCCGCGCGCCTCCGGCCGGCGATCAAGTGGATGGCGCTCGGCTACGGCGCCTTCTGGCTGGTGACCGCCGGCTGGTTCGTCGCGCTGGGAATCCACGACAAGGACCGCACGCTCGACGACCTCGGCAGCAGCACCATCTCGCTCGCCGCCGCAGCCGTCCTCGTCACGGTGATCGCCCCGATCGCCGAGGAGGTGCTCTTCCGCGGCTACATCTTCACCGCGCTGCGCGGGTGGGCAGGCGTGTGGGGGGCGGCGGCGATCACCGGCGTGCTCTTCGGCGCCATCCACATCGATCCCGACCGCCCGACCGGCTTCCTCGTGCCGCTCGCCTTCCTGGGCTTCGTGCTGTGCCTGATCTACTGGCGCACCCGCTCGCTGTACCCGTGCATCGCGCTGCACTCGATCAACAACGCGATCGCCTACGGCGCGACCGAGAGCTGGTCGTGGCAGATCCCGCTGCTCGTCGTCGGCGCGCTCGCGCTGATCACCGCGCTGCTCGCCCCCGCGCGCCGGCTGGCCGGACCGTGGCCGAGGCCGGCGTGAGCGGCGACCGCTTCGCGGTCGCTTGCGCGAACGCTTCGCGTTCGCGCGGGGGCGCAGCACCATGAGCGCGCACGAGCGGCTCGTCGCCGAGCTGCGCGAGCACGCCCTCGTGCTCGGCGAGGTGACGCTGACCAGCGGCCGGACCGCCCAGTACTACGTCGACGCCAAGCGGGCGATCCTGCGCCCGGCGGGCTTTCGAGCGCTCGGCGAGCTGGTGGCCGAGAAGGCGGCGGCCTGGGGCGCGACCGCCGTGGGCGGCCTGACCATGGGCGCCGATCCCGTCGCCTGCGCCGCCCTGGCCGCCGGCGCCGACGTCAAGGCGTTCTTCGTGCGCAAGGAGACCAAGGCACACGGGCTGCAGCGGCGCGTCGAGGGCCCCCTGCTCGAGCTCTCCGACCGCTGCCTGGTCGTCGAGGACGTCGTCACGACGGGCGGCTCGACCCTGCAGGCGATCGAGGCGCTGCGCGAGGCCGGCCACCAGATCGTCGGCGTGACCGCGGTGCTCGACCGCCTCGCCGGCGGCGGCGACGCGATCCGCGAGGCCGCCGCAGGCGCGCCCTACGAGCCGCTGACGACGATCGACGACGTGTATCCCGACCGCCCCGAGTAGTGCTGCTTGGCGCCCTCGCCGCCTGATCGCTCGGGCCGGGCGCGGGTCGCCGTCCGCTCGCGGTCAGCGCGGCGTGCGCGGCCGTGCCTTGCCGGGTAGGCCTGCCGGCAGGCTCCACGAAGGAGTCGAACGCGGGACGAGGAAGGTCGACCGGGCGGGAACCGACCGTGAGGAAGGGCCGAGGGGGCATTCGCTGGTCGCGGACGACGGCCATGACGCTGGGCGCGAGCGCGTCGATCATCGCCGCTGCCGTCCTCCTGCCGGTGCTCGTGCTCGGCGGCCCACCCAGGCTGCGCTGGCCCTTCGAGCAGGAGCAGCGCTCGACCCGGGTGCCGCTCGTCGTCGAGCCTCGGCGCTCGCAGGCCAGCGCACAGCGCGAGGCCCGGCAGGGCGTGTCGCGGCCCGCGGCGGTCACGACGCCGGCGATCGCGGCCGTCCCGCGGGTCACCGGGCCGGTGACGCTGCCGCCGCGCCACGGCGCGTCGCGCACGCCGGGCCACCCGCACCGGCCGGTCGCTCCCCGCCGGCCCTCGGCTCCGGCGCCGGTCGTCGCGCCCGCCCCTGCGGCTCCGGCGCCGGTGGCGGCGCCGCCCGTCGTCGCGCCCGCCCCCGCGGCTCCGGCGCCGGTGGCGGCGCCGCCGGTCGCCGCTCCCGTCCCCGTCGCGGCGCCGCCGGTCGCCGCTCCGGCCCCCGCCGCCCGCCCGGCTCCGCAGCCCGCGGCGCCGGCGCCCCAGGCGGCGGCGCTCCCGCCCGCGCCTGCGGCCAAGCCGGCGCCTGCGTCTGCGACCACCCCGCCACGCGGCCCGCCGGCCATCCCGCCGTCAGCCTCTCCGCCATCGGCCGGGCGGCGGCCGCCGCGCGTCCCGCGGCCCCGGAACCAGCCCGGCGAAGGCCAGCGCCACGCCGGCCCGCCGGGCAACGAGCCGCGGCAAGTCACGCCCTCGCCCCCCGATGAAGACCGCGACGACGATGCCTGAGCTGGGCGCCCTCAGCGCCCCGAGCTGGATTCGAACCAGCGGCCTTCCCCTTAGGAGGGCTCGTGGGGCGCTCGACGGCCGGGCACGCAGGGACTATGAGCGCAAGAACATCGTGCAAACCGCGCATGTCGGGCAGGACGGGCGTTCCGGCTGAGATCGCGGCAGCCGAAGTGCGTGTACCCGTTTGGTACCTCACTCGTGGCCGCTTCTCAGGCGCGGTAGGCCCGACCGCGCGGAAGCATGCGGAGCACGTGGATGGCGAACTGCTCGTGGTCGAGGCGAATCAGGACGCGCCAGTCGCCGACTCGCAGCCGGTGCTCGTCGCGGCCCTGGAGCTTGACGACGTCGCCGGTGGGCGGGTCGCCGACGAGGCGGTCGAGCGCATCGAGGACGCGTCGGCGTACCGGAGCATCGAGTCGGCGCAGGTCGCGGCGCGCGGGCGGCGTGATCTCGACGCGCCAGCCGGCGGTCAATCGAACTCGCGCCGGACCTCGTCGAGCGACACGGAGTCGCCGCGCTGCGCCCAGGCCTCCTCGAGGCTGGCCTCCTCTTCGGGCGTGAGGGGCTCGTCGACCTCGGGTGCGTCGTCGAAGAACTCAAGCACGGGATCCGGCTGGCGCCGCCGGGTGATGAAGGCGAGCGTCTGCTCGGCCTCCAGCTCGGAGAGGCCCTCGATGGCCTGGCGGAGCTTCTCCTTGGCGGTCATGGCACATCAGAGGCTACCTGTGGTGAGCGCACGTCTGATGGTCGCTCGCGCCGGACGCGCGAGCGCCTCATCGGTGCACTCTTCGTCGTGGACGACAAGTGCCATTCAGCGGCGGTCGCAGTTCGGATCGCCGTGGGCCAGCCGGCGACGTGACGTCTTCCGCCCGGTTTCGTCCCCTCGGTGCTGGTCCGCGAGCCGCGCGTCGTCCGCCAGCGTGACGGGCTGAGCGTCGCGCCGCCAGGCTGAGCGGCGCCGACAGCGGCGAGCTCGCCGAGCAGAGGAAGCGGGTCAGGGCCTTCCGACGCTCCGCGGTGGCCGCGTCGTGGTCGTCGGCGCCGGCGAGGACGCGAGCGCAGCGAGCGCCCGCAGCCGGGCGCCGGCGGCGGCCGAAGGCCGCCGCCCTTGAGCAGCGAAGCAAGGGAACTCCGCAAGGGTCGGCGGTCTCGCCGATCCTGGCGAACCTGTTCATGCACTACGCGTTTGATTCATGGATGGCCCGGGAGTTCCCGGACTGCCCGTTCGAGCGCTACGCCGACGATGGTGTCGTGCACTGCAAGACGCGCCGCCAGGCGGAACACGTGCTGGCCAGGATCGCTCAGCGGATGAGCGAGGTTGGGCTTACGCTTCACCCGGAAAAGACGCGGATCGTCTACTGCAAGGACGGTCGGCGCCGGGCGCAGCACGAGTACACCTCGTTCACCTTCCTCGGGTACGCCTTCCGGGGACGGGGGGCGCGCAGCAGGAACGGCCGGATATTCAACGGGTTCCTGCCTGCGGTCAGCCCCGAGGCGCTGAAGGCCAAAGGCGCCGAGCTCCGCCGGATGCGGATTCATCGGCGCACCGACCTGTCGCTCGATGACTTGGCACGGTGGCTGAACCCCATCGTGTCCGGGTGGATCAACTACTACGGCCGGTTCTACCGAACCGCGCTCGATCCCCTCCTCAAGCGCGTCAACGTCTACCTGAGGCGCTGGGCTGGGAGGAAGTACAAGCGGCTGCGGACCCACAAGCGCTTCAGCAGGTGGTGGACCGGACTGCTCTCGAGACAGCCCGGCCTGTTCGCCCACTGGCGCCTGGCCCGCTCGTATCAGTGCTGATCAGAAGAGCCCGGTGACGGGAGACTGTCACGCCGGGATCTGTGGGAGCCCGGGGGTGAGATTCCCCCGGGCCACCCGACTCCATGGAAGGCAGCAGTGAAGACGCCCGGGCTCAGTCAGACCAAGCGGCGCGCCAAGGGTAGTCAGCGCGAGGTGATCAGTCGGGTTCGCGCGATTGTGGACTGGAACAGTCCGTTCTCTCCTGCAACCTTGATCTCCGCGTTGACGCGCGTCGAGCGTCGGGCCAGGAGGGCTGCCCGATAGCCCCTGTCGAGGCGCACCCGCAGGATCACCGTTCCCGCGTTCGCACCGCCTTTGCGCACCGTCCCTAGCGTCGCGAGATCGCGTCCGGGCAGCTGACGCGAATAGGCCTTCGCCGAGACCTCTGAAGCAGGCCCCGCGAGACAAACTCGCAGGACGATCCCGTGACGCAAGGCGTTCTTGGTACTCACTCGCGGTGATAGCTCAACACCACAGAGGATGGTCGGTGGCGCCACGGCCGACGATTCGTCAACCAGCGCGCTCGCGCTCAGCGCGGACGTGACGGCTAGCAATCCGACCGTGCATCGCACCACGCGCCCAACCTACGGTACGAACGTGCCAAGCGACGACTGCTGCGGACGAAAGCCGATCGACATCCGCCTTGGGACGAGGACCGGAACTGTCGCCGGCGTTGAGCGATCCGTTGTGGGCGACAGTTGCGCTCGCGCGAGCTCCAGAAGAAGCGAGTTTGGTGCTTGCTGGCGCTCGAGGGTGCGGAGGTCTGGGCCGACGCCATTGGCAGGCGGGTAGACGAGGGTCGCGGCCGAGGCGAGCCGCAGAGAGAGCGTGCGCGTACTCGCTCTGGACGTCGGGCACATGCAGTGTGGTCGGGCGAGGTCACGGATGCGCGATCCCGCGGACGTACCACGCCATCGCGGTCAGATGGAAGTCACCGGCCGGCGAGCCCAGCCGGCGCTGAAACTCTGCCTTGAGGGCCTCGCGCGTCGACTGGTCGAGCGATCTGCAATAGGCACCACTGGTGCCCACGCCGGCGGCAAACGACCACCAGGCATCGTCGATGTCCTCGTAGTGCGCGCCGACCACGAGTCGCCCCACCTCGACCGCGTCGAGGCCGGCCTCGCTCCAGAGCCGCTGCAGCTCCTCGGGACGCGTGTACGGCGGGCGCTCGCCGGCGCCCACTGCCCTCGCACCTGTGGGGTCGATCGTCAGCGCGGCGTCCCAGTAGGCCCGTAGCAACGGCATGCCAGCCTCGAAGTCCCACACGCAGGCCGCCACGACCCCGCCTGCACTCGCGACCCTGCACATCTCGCGCAGGGCACGCGCGCCGTCGACCTTGTCGAGCACGAGCTGAGCCAGCACCGCGGCGAACGCGCCGTCGCTGAACGGCAGCTGCTCAGCGCTGCCGAGCCGCACCTCGACACCGGGAACCGCACGCGCACACGCGTCGACCGCGTCAGGCGACGAATCGACGGCCGCGACCGCAGGCGGGCCGAGGAGAGCGGCGAGGACGCCGGCGAGCGCGCCCGTGCCACAGCCCACGTCGAGCGCCCGCCCGCCGTCAGGGACGCCCACCACGCGCACGAACTCCGTCGCGAGCGCCGGGCTGTAGCGGCCGACGTGCCGGTCGTAGGGCAGGATCATGGAGCCCGCGGTTCGATGTCGTTGTCGATCGGCATCTTGACGAGGCCGCCCCACTCGGTCCACGAGCCGTCGTAGCTCCTGACGTCCTGCTGGCCGGGTGCGACGCTTTGCGCGCGTGCGCTGGCGTCCGCCGAGGCCGTAATGGGACAGCGCCCATCCCGCGCGCACCGATCCTACGCGCGCGTGCGGCCGCCACCCCCGCCCGACCACCGCCGTCGGCTGACGCGCGCTGCCGCTTCGCGCGAGAACCGACGTCGCGTGGTGCATCATGCGGAGGGAAGATTGTGCGGTGACGATGCGCGATCGGGCTGCGCTGTCGGTAGCGGGCTGCCGGGCGGCTTATGACGCGCACGCGGCTGACTACGCCCGCGTGCTGGATCCGACGCTCGCCGGCGTGGTCGAGCGTCTCGCGGACCTGGTCGATGTGCGACGCGGTATCCGGCTCCTCGATCTGGCAACCGGAACAGGGGCCGTCGCGCGGGCCGCCGCGGCTCGTGGCGCGTCGGTCGTCGGGGTCGACATCTCGGCGCCGATGCTCGCGGTCGCGCGCAGGCTCTCGCCGGGGATCGACATTCGCCGGGCCGACGTGCACGCCCTTCCGTTCGCCGACGAGGAGTTCGACGTTGTTACCTGCGGTCTTGCGCTTTCGCACTTTCACGAGCCGCACCGGGCGCTCGGCGAGGCGTTGCGGGTTCTGCGCATGGGTGGACGGCTGGCCGCCTCCACGTGGGGGACGGGCGGTGGCACCCCCTCGTCGGGCGCTGTCGTCGAACTCCTCAAGCGCTATGGCGCGCACGAGACGGGCTACACCCTCGACGAAGAGACATGGCTTCACCCCGAGCAGGGCAGCGCCGTCTTGCGCCGCGCCGGATTCAGCGACGTATCGGCGACGACCGAGAAGTTCACGGGCACCTTTGTCGATGCCGCGCGGGCGCTTCAGTGGACGCTCGCCTGGCCATGCGGCTCGGCGAGACTCGCGCGGCTCGAGCCGTCCAAGCGCGACGCGTTTCTCGCCGAGGCGCGCCAGGCGCTCACGCGTGCCGACCTCTCGTGGAACCTCGTCTTCAACTTCTATCTCGCGACCAAGGCGACCAGGCGATGACAGACGCAGACCGGAGTGTCCCTTCGCGCGACCAGCAGTCGGCTTGGGGCGCCGCTATAGCGCGACACCCCAAGCGCAGCATTAGATGCGAAGGCCGGCGGTGGCCGGGAGCATCGGGGGGCGTCGGGCGTGGACGGCGTCGATGATCTCGGCGTTGTCGATGCCCTCGAGGTAGACCGAGGTGATGCCAAGGTTGGCGTGGCCGAGCTGACGCTGGATGACGTTCAGCGACACGCCCTCGCGGGCCATCTCGACCGCGTGAGCGTGGCGCGGCTGATGCGGGGCGAAGCGGCGGCGCACGCCGGCCTGGGCGGCCAGCAGTCGCAGCTGCGCGCGGGCTGATGACGCGGCCCACGGACGGCCGCACGTCGAGCCGGTGGCGACGCACAGCAGCGGGCCAACGGGCAGCGCGACGCGGCGCTCGATCCACGGGCGCAGCTGCTGCCAGCCCCAGTCGTCCATGCCGACCTCGCGACGCTTGTCGCCCTTGCCGTGCCGCACGAGCACCGAGCCGCGCCGCTCGTCGAGATCGCCCTCGGTCAACGCAAGCGCCTCGCCGATGCGCAGGCCAGCGCGCCACAAGATCACGATCAACCCCCGGGCGCGCAGACCCTGCGTCGTCGTGCCGGCCTGGCGCATGACGGCGACGATCTCTTCCACGCTGGGCGGATCGGCCGGGTAGCGCAATCCCTTGTTTCGCGGCGGGCGACCGGCGTGATAGCCCGGCATCGTCGCCGGCGAACGCCGACGGCCCGCCGCATCCTGCAACGCCAGAGCGGTCATGGCTCCTCCTGAGCTCGGGAACACCGCTCATGCGAGCCTCACGCACCGATGCAGTCGGGTTCATCCGCACTCGTCGTCGCCCGACTGGAACGTCCGCGTGCTCGTCGCGTCAGCTCGCTTTTGCCTCAAAGCAGTAGTTCGAGGGCAAACGCGGCGGTGACGACCGCGCCATCGCGCGTCGTCGTGGGAGGCTTCAACGCGTGCCCGCTGGCTTCTTCCACACCCTGCCCGTGTTCGGCGCGATGTTCGTAGGAGACACGACGGCAGACGGCGAGCCGATGCTGATGTTCAGCGCCGAGAACCCCGACAAGATCCAGGGTTTCGACGCGGAGGTCGAGAAGGAGCGGCTAGATAGGCGCGGTGCGCGCGGCGCTCTCCTCCGGGCGAGGCGCAGCCGCAGCGCCGGATCCAGCGGAAGGGGGAGCGCCGCTGACCCGCCCGGCCGTCGGCGGTGCCTAGGCAGACGGGGGCGTGGTGCTGCCCGCACGCGGCGACCTACACTTGGACGTGCGTCGCGGGTCATGCTGGTGCTCGTCTGCGCGTCGACTGTGATGTGGCGATCCGGGTCATCTCTTCGACACGGACGGTCTTGACCCGAGGCCTGCCGTGTGGCTCGCCGAGGCTCGTCTCGTGCTGGTCGATGGCGCCCCAGCCTGCCCAGGACACGACTCCGGGCACGAGCTCGCGAAGCCAGGATTCGATGGCGTCCGGGTCGGGATCGGCCGGCTGGTTGAGCTTGCCCGCCTCGGCGTCCTCGAAG
>DASXRF010000373.1:0-2604 GCA_036506755.1 Solirubrobacteraceae bacterium
CCCGGGAGAGTAGGACGCCGCCGGTTTTTCAGCTCACGAGCCGCCCCGCGGGGCGGCTCGTCGTCGTTCGCCTTGGCGTCCCCGGCGGCGGGGTCTACGATCTGCAGCGAGGGACATGCTCGCAATCGTCCTGATCGTCGCGTTCGTCCTGTTCTGCATCGCCTGCGGGCTCTGGGGCGCCGAGTCTCGGCCCGACTTCCTCGACCCGAACGTCAAGCACGGGTCCTTCACCGGCCCGTTTCGGGCCGTCTGACGCAGCGCGGGCCGGTACCGCCTGCCCGAGCGGTACGGTCGCGCCGTGGCGTCCGCGCGCAACGAGATCCTCCTCGGCGACAATCTCCCCGTCCTAGAGGGGTTTCCGGCGGGCTCGTTCCAGCTCGTCTACGCCGACCCGCCCTTCAACACGGGCCGCCGGCAGACCCGCGCGACACTGGCGACGGTCGCCGACGGCGCGGGCGATCGGACCGGCTTCGGGGGGCGTCGCTATCGCTCGCGCCTGCTGGCCGAGTCGTCGTACGGCGACGCGTTCGACGACTACCTGGGCTTCCTGGCGCCGCGCCTGGCGGCGATGCGGCGCGTGCTCGCCCCCAGCGGCACCCTGTACTTCCACATCGACTACCGCGAGGCGCACTACTGCAAGCTGCTCCTCGACGAGATCTTCGGCCGGGAGTGCTTCCTCAACGAGCTGATCTGGGCGTACGACTACGGGGCGCGGCCCAAGCGCCGCTGGCCGGCGAAGCACGACACGATCCTCGTCTACGTCAAGGACCCGGACGGCTACTTCTTCGACGCCGAGTCGGTCGAGCGCGAGCCCTACATGGCGCCCGGGCTCGTGACGCCGGAGAAGGCCGCGCGGGGGAAGCTGCCGACCTCGGTGTGGTGGCACACCATCGTCTCGCCGACCGGCCGCGAGAAGACCGGCTACCCGACCCAGAAGCCGGAGGGCATCGTGCGGCGGATGGTCCAGGCCTCGACGCGCCCGGGGGACTGGTGCCTGGACCCCTTCGCCGGCAGCGGGACCCTGGGCGCGGTCGCGGCGAAGCTCGGCCGCCGCTACGTGCTGGTCGACTCCAACCCCGAGGCGGTCGCCGTCATGGAGCGCCGGTTGGCTCCGCTGCATCCTCGATGACGCGCACGCCGAGCGCGGCGGCGAACGTGCCCGCGAGCTCGACGATCGCCGGCCACTCCAGCGCCGCGCCGGCGAGGCCCTCGACGCCGCGCAGGCCGTCGAGCCGGCAGCCGCGCAGCTCCGAGCGCTCGAACCGGGCGCCGGTGAAGCTCGCGCCCGACAGGTCGCAGTCGAGAAAGCGCACGGACTCCATCCGCGCCCCCTGGAAGTCCGCGTCGCGCAGGACGCACCCGGCGAAGGTCGTCCGCTGCAGCGTCGCGTAGCGAAACGAGGCCAGATCGGCGCGGCAGTCGCGCACCAGCGCGTCGCGAACGTCGCCCTCGGGCCACTGAAAGCCGGTCAGCCTGCTGTCGGCACAGAGCACGCGCACCATCGACGAGTCGCGCGCCACGACGTTGGCCAGGTTGCACCGCGCCAGCTCGCAGTCCAACAGCCCGAACCGGGTGAGCCGGGCGCCGCTCAGGTCGCAGGCGACGAGCCGCGCCTCCTCGAAGTCCACCGCCCGCGCCTCCATCCCCGCCGCCGATGCCCCCTCGAGCTCGACGGCCGTCCAGCGCGCCCCGTCGAGCGACGCGTGCGGACCGAGGCTCGCCGGCTCGAGCGCGCGCGGCATGCGCGGTGCGGCAGGTGGGCGAGGGGTCGCGGAGGGCGCGGGCATGGCGGCCAGAGTCAAGCAGCGCGGACCGCGCGTGGCCGCGGGCGCGATCGGCTCAGCGACCGCGGTCGCGCCGGACGGCGGGGACCCGGGAGACATGGCCGGCCGGACGCAGGCGGCGCGGCGGGCGCTCGGCGCTCAGCGGCGTGGCACAGAACTGCGGGCGCGGCGACCCGGCACCGGGCCGGCGCGGTCGCGAGATGGACCGCAGCGGCCGGCGGTGCGGGTGCGGCGGCTCGGCGGACGGCGGCGCGCCGGAGTCGTCCAGCGTAAGAAGGGCCACGGCCAGGCCGAGCACGCGGCCGGCCCGCGCCCGCCAGGAGCGGGGGGCCGGCGAGACGTCTTCCCTGGTGGAGGGGAACATGTGTTCGGCAAGCTACGAGGGGCTTCGGACGGACCCCGCCGCCGGGTCCTCAAGGGCCGAAATTCCGCACGGCCAAGCGGAATTCCCTGCAACCGGCCTTGCAGGGAACGGCCGCTATCGGGTCGCGCCGAGCGACGACCAGACGTCGATCTTGGTCCGCACGCGGGCGACGACGTCGCCGGTGAACTCGGTGGTCGACGCGTGACCGCCGAGGTCAGGCGTGCGCACGCCGGCGCCGACCGCCTCCAGCACCGACTCGTAGATCGCGCGCGAGGCGTTCTCGGCCGCCGCGCGACCCGCCCGCGCCGCGTAGTGGAGCACGGCGCCGCAGGCGAGGATCATCGCCATCGGGTTCGCGATGTCCTTGCCCTGCAGCGCGGGCGCCGTGCCATGCGGCGCCTCCGCCATCGCGACGGCGGTCTCGAGGTTCTCGTCGAGGGCGAGCAGCACGGACTC
>DASXRF010000374.1:0-7154 GCA_036506755.1 Solirubrobacteraceae bacterium
GGCGCGGGCGGCGTCGCGGTCGCGCAGCAGCACGGCGGCCAGGGCGACGTCGTCGTAGAAGGTGACGGCGGGTCCGTCGTGCCCGGCCGCGACGCTCCGCGCGAGGTCGGCCTGGCGCTTGGTCGCGACGAAGCCGTCGACACCCGTCCGCGCGCGACCGATCGCCGCGCGCACCCCGGGTGGCAGCAGCGCGCCGAGCTCGGGCCCTGATGGGATTCGCACGGGCGCGGTCCAGATCGTGGCCTCGCCGGCCGCGTCGGTCACGACGAGCGGCCGGCCCTCGCCGATCGCGCGGACGAGCTCGCGCGCCGCGGCGGCGATGGTCTCGCCCTCGAGCCCGGGATCGCTCGACCACGCGACGATCGCGACGTGCCTCCCGTCGAGGCGGTGTCCGAGGGTGCGCTCGGCGGTGGCGACGTCGACGGAGCGGCCGGCGAGCAGCGCCTGCAACGTGGACGCGCGCTGCGCGAGCGTGCCGCGGATGAAGAGCTCGCGCTGGGTCTCGTACTCGTGGGCGACGTCAGTCATCGCGCCGTCGGAGAAGCGAAACGACAGCGCGCCGATCCGCGCCAGCGCATGCACCGGCTCGTCGCCGGCCGGCTCCTCGAGTGCGAGCTCGGCCGCGCGGGCGAACAGCACCTCCTGGCCCAGCCGGTAGGAGCGAAGGATCGAGGCGAGCGACACCCCCTCGCGCGCGAGATATCGGCTGAACGCGAGTGCCGCCGTCGGGGCGTGGTAGCGGATCGCGCCGAGCTCGTGCCGCAGCGCGATCGCGAACTCCCTCAGCAGCGCCTGCGATCCGGTGCGGCCGAGGTCGCGAGTGCGTTCGTCGGCCAAGAGCTCCGGCACCTCGGCGGCGACCCGGTCGAGGACCAGCTCGGCGTAGACCTCCGCGCGCCGCTCGAGCTCGTCGGCGAGGCGCGTCTCCAGGCTCGCGGCCATGGCGTGGATCATCGCGCACGGTGCACCGCTCATGCGCCCGCGGCAGGCGCGCCAGACCGCCGTGGGTGTGCATCGTGCACTCATTTGGCGGCGAAGTTCGACGTCGTGCGCCTTCCCGCCGCCAGGCCGCGCCCGCAGACTGGCGGCATGCCGTCGCACGCTCCGCTCACTGGTCGTACCGTCGCCGTCACCGGCGCCGCACGAGGCATCGGCCTCGCCACCGCGACCGCCCTGGCCGGCGCCGGCGCACGCGTCGTCCTCGGCGACGTCGACGCCGAGCTGGTCGCAAGCGCGGCGGACCGGCTCGGAGGGCTCGGGCTCGCGCTCGACGTCACCGACGAGGACTCGTTCGTCGCGTTCGTCGCGGCGGCCGAGCGCGAGGGCGGCCGCCTCGACGTGCTCGTCAACAACGCCGGGATCATGCCCACCGGCCCGTTCCTCGCCCAGTCGCCCGGGCTGGCCGAGCAGCTGTTCGCCGTGAACGTGCTCGGCGTGATGCGCGGCGTTCGGCTGGCGCTGCCGGCGATGCTCGAGCGCGGCGAGGGGCAGATCGTCAACGTCGCCTCCGTGGCCGGCCGCCAGGTCGCCGCCGGCATGGCCGCGTACTGCGCGACCAAGCACGCGGTCGTCGGCTTCACCCGCGCGCTGCGGCGCGAGCACCACGCCTCGGGCGTGCGCTTCACGCTCGTCATGCCGTCCTTCACGCGCACCCGGATGACCGAGGGCGCGCTGAGCGGGCGCGTGCCCGCGGCCGACCCGGCCGACATCGCGCGCGGGATCCGGGGCGCGGTGATCGACCCGCGCGACGAGGTCGTCCTTCCGCGTTCGGCCGCCGTGCTCGTGCACGCCTTCGAGCGCCTGCTCCCGCGCGCGGCCGCGGACGCGATCGCGCGCCGTCTGGGCGCCGATGCGCAGTTCGTCGCGGCCGACGGCACGGCCCGGCAGGCGCAGTGGCGCGAGGTGGCGCGATGACCCGCCTGGCGATGGTCGCCGCGGCGGCGGCCGGCCTCGCCGCCGGGGCGGCCACCGACATGCTGCTCGCCGCGACGGGCGCCGCGAGCGTGCCCGGCCTTCAGGTCGGCGTGGCCGCCGCGCCGCTGCTCGCCTTGGCGCTCTCCGCGCCCGTGCGCCGCGTGCTCGCCGCCAACCCCGGCCCCGCGCTCGTCGTCCTCGGCGCGGCCTGGACGCTGGCGCCGCTCATCGACCAGCACGCCACCGGGGCCGTCGTCGTCGACGGCGCCTTCGCTGACGCGATTTACCACCTCACCGGCTGGCCGGCGCTGATCGCCGGCGCTCGTCTCCTCCACCGACGAAAGGCACCGCTCACCTCATGACCACCTCGCCCACCATCGCCATCGTCGGAGCCGGGTTCGGCGGCCTCGCCGTCGCGCTCGAGCTCAAGCGCGCCGGCGTCGACTCGTTCACCGTGCTCGAACGCGCCGACGAGGTCGGCGGCGTCTGGCAGGCGAACACCTACCCGGGCGCCGCGTGCGACGTGCCGAGCGTCATCTACCAGTTCTCGCGCCACCTCAAGCCGGACTGGTCGCGGCGCTTCGGCTCGCAGGCCGAGATCCGCGACTATCTCGTCAGGGTCTCCGCCGAGAGCGGCGTGCGCGAGCACATCCGCTTCGGCGCCGAGGTCGTCGCGGCGACGTTCGACGAGGACGAGGCGCGCTGGGTCGTCGAGCTCGCGGACGGCGAGACGCTGCGCGTCGACGTGCTCGTGTGCGCGACCGGGCAGCTCAGCCGGCCCAGGCTCCCCGACGTGGCGGGGCGCGACTCGTTCGCGGGCGCGCAGTTCCACTCGGCGGAGTGGGATCACTCGGTCTCGCTCGACGGCAAGCGCGTCGTGGTCGTGGGCGGGGGCGCGAGCGCGGTCCAGGTCGTTCCCGCGATCGCCGATGAGGCCGAACGCGTGACGGTCGTCCAGCGCTCGCCGAGCTGGATCGTCAACAAGTACGACTGGCGCCAGGGCCGCCTCGAGCGCGCGCTGTCGCACGTGCCCGCGCTGCTGCGCGCCTACCACCATCTGATGTGGTGGTGGTTCGAGTCGCGCTACCCGATCGTCCTGCGACGGCTCGACCCGGTCCGCCGCGTCTGGGAGGCGTGGCGACGGCGCTCGATCCGGCGCATCGTCAAGGACGAGGCCAAGGCCGCCGCCTGCACGCCCGACTACGCGCTGGGCTGCAACCGCGTCCTGCTCTCGCGCGACTGGTATCCGACGATCGCGCGCGCCGACGTCGACGTCGTGCGCGACGGCGTCTCGGCCATGACGCCGACCGGCGTGGTCACCTCCGGCGGCCGCGAGATCGCGGCCGACGTCGTCGTCTGGTGCACCGGCTTCACCGCCACCGAGTACCTCGCGCCGATCCGGATCACCGGCCGCGACGGCCTCGACATCCGCGAGGCGTGGGCCGCGGGCCCGGAGGCCTACCTCGGCGTGTCGACGCCCGGCTTCCCCAACCTGTTCATGAGCTACGGGCCGAACACCGGCTCGCTGACGAACACGATCATCAGCATGCTCGAGTACCAGGCCCGCTACATCCGGCAGGCCGTCGAGCACGTCGGCGCGGCGGGGCGTGCCGTCGACGTCCGTCGCGACGTCCACGCCGCGTTCAACGCCGAACTCCAAGAGCGCCTGGGCCGGACGGTCTTCACGACCGGCTGCCCCGGCTGGTACACGACGCCCGACGGCAAGGTCACCACCGTCTGGGCCGGCTCCCACGTGGAGTACCGCCGCCGCACGCGCGTCTTCGACCCGTCCGCCTACCACGCCGTCGCCGCCTGAACCGGAGGACACCCCGTGAACGCCGTCATCACCGCCGAGCCGCCCACCCGCTACACGGTGCCGGGAGCCGATCCGGTCGAGCCCGCCGCGCCCGTCGCGCTCATCCCCGAGCGCGATCGCCCGGACGGCCCGGTCACCACCGCGCGCCTTCGCCGTACGGTCGCCGCCTACGGCGCGGCCGTCGCCGCCGGCGCCGTGCTCGCGCGGGCCGCCGGCCGCCGGCCGCTGGCCAACGCCGGGCTCGGGCTCATGGCCCCGGGCGCGGGCTTCCTCGGCGCACGGCGCCCCGGCGCGTTCGCCGCCACCCAGGGCGCCTTCGGCCTGTCGCTCGTCGCCTGGCTGGGCAGCGGCAACATCGTCGCGCCGGTCGCGACCTGGCTGAGCAGCGCCGCGCTCAGCGCGCGTCGCGGCCAGCGGCCGGCCGGGCGGCTGGCGCGGGCCGCCGTGCCGGCCGCGGCCGCGGGCGTCGTCGCGGGGGCCTGGGCGGCGCGCGAGCGCGCCCACCGCGCCGCGCTCGCCCGTCGCGAGCGCCGCAACGCGCATCTGCGCGAGGTCGCCTCGCGCAACCCGGCGACGCCCCGCCGCCTGCCCGAGCCGCAGGTCGACCCCGAGCTCACGCCCGACGAGCTCGCGCTCGCGCGCTTCGCGCTGGACCGCGCGCTGCAGCCCGTCGACCAGTGGAACGGCTTCGACAGGATCGAGCAGTTCCAGACCAGCAGCGTGCGCTACCAGGTGACGACGCTCGGCCACGTGCTCTCCACGCTGCAGTACGCGCGGATGCCCGCCTTCCACGGCTACCTCAGCCAGGCGCAGCGCAACCTGATCGACAAGTGGCAGGAACGGATCTGCTGGGCCTACTGGGCCAAGGAGAGCGTCTGGGGACACCTGCGCTACGACCCCGACCCGGTTCCGCGCGACAACGTCATGCTGACCGGCTGGCTGACCTACCAGATCGCCAGCTACGTCTCGAACACCGGCGACACGCGCTACAGCGAGCCCGGCGCGATCACGTTCCGCCATCCGCGCGGCCGGCAGTACCGCTACGACCTGCACTCGCTCACGCGCGCGCTCGTCGACAACTTCGAGCGCTCGGACTTCTGCCTGTACCCGTGCGAGCCCAACTGGATCTACGCGCTGTGCAACGGCTACGGCGTGCTGCCGCTGCCGATGCACGACCGGATGTTCGGCACCGACTACGCGTCGCGCGTGCTGCCCGCGTTCCGCCGCGGCTTCGAGCAGGAGTTCCTGTCGGTCGACGGGCGCACGATCGGCATCCGCTCGTCCATGACCGGGCTGACGATCCCGGCGATGACGTCGATCCTGTCCGACGCCGCCGTGATCTGGCAGCTGGCCCCCGTCTTCCCCGACCTCGCGCGGGGCCTGTGGGAGACCGTCCGCAGCGAATGGGTCCGCGTCCCCGAGCACGGGCCGGTCGAGATCGAGCTGCGCGGCTGGGACAGGATCGACACCGGCAACTACCGGCGCGTCCCGGCCACCGCACTCGCGGCGATCACGTGGGCGGCCAAGGAGATGGGCGACACCGCGCTCGCGCAGCGGCTGCTCGCCGACGCCGAGGCGACCCTCGATCCCGTCGTCGAGGGCGGCGTCAAGCGCTATCGCCGCGCCTCGACCCTCAGCACCGCGGCGCTGCTGGGCGCGACCGCGGCCGGTGCGTACGGCCATCGCCAGCGCGTCGCGCGCGGGCTGCCCCAGGCGTGGCAGATCGGACCCGTGCTCGACGAGTGCGCCTACCCGGAGGTGCTCGTCGCCCGTGCCGTCAGCGACGGCCGGGACCTGCGCGTCGTCCTGCGTCCGGGGGTCGCGCGCGGACGACGATCGATCGCGATCGCCGATCTGCTGCCCGAGCAGCGCTATGACGTCCGCGGCGCAGTCACCGACGAGCTGGTGGCCGGCGGCGACGGACGCGCCGTCGTCGACGTCGACCTCGACGGCCGTGTCGAGCTGACCATCACGCCGAGGAGCTGAGCATGTGCCCGATCTGCCTCGCCGTCGCCGGGCTGTTCGCGGCGGTCTTTCGGCCGTGGACGCGGCTGCGCGGGTGAGCGGCATGGACCGGCTCACCGCGCTCGACGCCTCGTTCCTGCATCAGGAGCGCGGCGGCGCCCACCTCCACGTCGGCGCCGTGCTGGTGTGCGAGGGACCCGTCCCGCGCCGCGACGACCTCGCCGGGCATCTGCGCTCCCGCCTGGACCGCGTGCCCCGCTACGCAGCGGCAGCGAGCGCGGGGCGCTGGGCAACCGCATCGTGGCGATGTTCACGCAGCTGCCGATCGCGACCTCCGATCCGGCCGAGCGGATGCGGGTCGTCAGCGAGGCGATGCGCGGCCTCAAGAAGTCGGGCCAGGCGGTCGGCGCCGACACGATCGCGGCCGTGCAGGAGCTCGCGCCCCCCACGATCCTGGCGCAGGCGTCACGGCTGCAGTTCTCCAGCCGGCTCTACAACCTGCTGCTCTCCAACGTCCCCGGGCCGCAGGTCCCGGTGTACGTCCTCGGCCGCGAGCTCGTCTCGTTCGTTCCGGTGGCCTTCCTCTCGCCGGACAAGCGCATCGCGGTCGCGATCGTCAGCTACAACGGCCGGGCGGCCATCTCCGTGATCGCCGACCGCGACCACGTCCACGACCTCGACGACCTCACGGCGGCCGTGCGCGCGTCGGCCGACGAGCTGCTCGGCGCAGCGCGGTCCGAGGCGCCCCGGCCGGTCAGCGATCCGGCCGGACGAGCGTGACGACCTTCAGCCGGCGCTGGACCCCGCGCACGCGGACGCGGCGGCGACGGCCGAGGAGCTCCGGGGGGAGTCCCTCCGCCGCCGAGTCGGTCGCCAGCAGCGAGCCCGGCGAGGCCGCCTTGGTGAGCAGCTGGGCGAGGTTGACCGGAAGGCCGAAGTAGTCGCCGGCGCGCCGCAGCAGCGGGCCGTAGGCGAGCCCGGCCCGCGCGGGCAGCGGGAGCGAGCGCTCGATGTGCTCGAGCGCGTCGAAGGCGGCGAGCGCGACCGCGCCGGGGTCGGCGCCCGCGAGGAAGACGCCGTCGCCGACGTACTTGATCGCGCGCACGGGGTGATCGAGCGTCGCCGCCTGGCCGGCCTCGAAGAGCGCGTCGACCATGCCCTCGGCCGCGGAGGCCGGGTTGCTCGCGAGGTGCCGCGTCGAGCCGGTGAGGTCGACGAGCGCGATGGCCACGGGCGCCGTGAGCGGTTCGGAGAGCCGCTCGGGCGAGAGCGCCTCGACCAGGGCCGGGCGCAGCAGCGCGGTGTGCAGCAGCTCGAACGCCCTGCTCGCCGCCGGCAGCATCGTCGCCAGGAGGCGATCGAGGTGCTCGGCCCGGTCCTCGGGGGAGAGCCCGCGCAGGATCTCGCGCGCGCTCTCGGCCTCGGCTTCGACGATCCGCCCCACTGCACGGATGTACGC
>DASXRF010000375.1:0-1825 GCA_036506755.1 Solirubrobacteraceae bacterium
ACGCGCACGCTGGCGGCCCGCAAGCCGCAGATCACCGACCTGATGTCGGTGGCCGGCGGCACGTTCCGGGCGTTCGCCGCCAACACGCGCGGCATCAGCGCGTCGCTCGACCGCTTCCCCGGCACGCTGCGCACCGCCCGCTCCACGCTGGCGCGCCTCGACACGAGCGTCGCCGGGCTGGACGGGCTCATGGGCGACCTGCGCCCGGGCGCCGCCCAGCTGCGCCCGCTCGCCCGCTCGCTGCGCCCGGCGCTGAACGACCTTCGCACGGTCGTCCCCTCAGCCGTCGCCACGCTGCGCACCGGACGGCGGGCGGCGCCGGCGATCGCTCGGCTGCTCGGGCGGACGACGCCCTTCGCGCGCGCGGCGACGCCCGCCTTCCGCGGCCTCGCGCCGGTGGTCGGGTGCCTGCGGCCGTACGCCCCCGAGATGGCCGGCTTCTTCGGGACCTGGGCGAGCTGGCCGAGCTATTACGACGGCACGGCGCACTACGGCCGCGTCCAGGCGAACTTCGGCCTGTCCGAGCCGGTGATCTGGCCCAAGCAGACCACGAGCGCGGACTACACGAAGCTGACCGGTCAGAAGTACGCGCTCGTGCGCCCGCCCGGCTACAACGCCGGCCAGCCCTGGATGCTGCCCGAGTGCGGGGCGGGCCCGGACGGCCTCGACGCCGGCAAGGACCCGGAGGCGGGCAAGTGACCCGCGCGCGCACGCGACTCCTCGCGCCGGCGCTGCTCGGCGCCGCTGCCGCGGTCGTCATCGGCCTGCTCGCCGCGCACCTGCTCGGCGGCGGCGACAAGTACGTGCTCTACGCGAAGTTCAGCGACGCCGCCGGCATCCTCAAGAACAACAACGTCAAGGTCGGCGGCGTCCCGGCCGGCGAGATCAAGGACGTCACGCTGGACGCCCAGGACCACGCGGTCGTCCGCATGGAGCTCGACAAGGGCGCCTACCCGGTCGGCGCGGGGGCGACCGCACGGGTGCGGCCGGTCAACCTCCTCGGCGAGAAGTACGTCGACCTCGACCCGGGCGACCTGCGCAAGCCCGAGCCCTCGGGCACCACGATCCCGGTGCGCCGCACCGGGGTGCCGGTCGAGCTCGACGACGTGCTGAACATGCTCGACCCCGACACGCGCGGGCGGCTGCGGATCCTCATCAACGAGGCCGGGGTCGCGCTCGCCGGCCGCGGCGCCGACTTCAACCGCACGCTCGGCGAGCTGCCGCCGGCGCTCGACCAGGCCACCGCGCTGGTCGGGCAGGTGGCCGCCGAGAACCAGACGCTCGGCCGCCTCATCGGCGAGGGCGACCGCGTCATCGCCGCGGTGAACAGCCGTCGCGACGACCTCGGCGCGCTCGTCGACAGCGCCGGCGGCGCGCTGCAGGCCGTGGCGTCGCGCCGCGCGCAGCTCGGCCGCACCGTCCAGGCCGCTCCGCCGACGCTCGCCCAGTTGCGCACCACGCTCACGGCGCTGCGCGGCACCGCGCAGCAGCTGCATCCGGCCCTCAACGACCTGCGCGCGACCTCCCCGTCGCTCGCGGAGGTGCTCCGGCGCGCGCCGTCGTTCACGCGCGACGCGCAGGCCGCGCTCGGCGCGGCGCGCGCCGTTGCGCCGCAGCTCTCGCGGCTGGGGCGGCGGGGCACGCCGCCGCTGCGGCGCCTGGCGCCCACGGCGCAGCGTCTCGCGCGCTTCGCGGACAGCCTCCAGCCGCTCATGAACGGCCTCGACCGGCAGGGCGCGCTGAAGGCCGTCCTCGGCTTCGTCGACGGCTGGGCCGGCGTGATCGGCAACCGCGACGGGCTGGGCAACGTCTTCCGCGTCCACGT
>DASXRF010000376.1:0-3625 GCA_036506755.1 Solirubrobacteraceae bacterium
CAGGACGGCGAGCGCGCCGCTGATCAGGCCGAGCGTGAGCACGTAGACGAGGGCGCCCAGCGCGTGCTGGCGCAGCCGGCCCCGGCGCGCGCGCACGCGGAAGGTGAAGCGGCGGTTGGCCTCGGTGTTCGCGACCGCGGTGCCGCCGGGGCCCAGCACGCCCCGCAGCGCCAGGAACAGCAGCGCGTAGGCGAGCGTAGAGCCGGCGCCGACGGTGACGAAGCGCGCCGGGCGCGTGCCGGCCAGCAGCCGGACGACGCCGCGCAGGTCCTCGAGCGCCGTGGCGACGATGTCCACGCGCGAGTCCGGGTCGTCGACCCAGTCGACCGGCACCTCGTGGACGCGCAGCCCGCGCCGCTGGGCGAGGACGAGCAGCTCGGTGTCGAAGAACCAGCCCTCGTCGCGCACGTCGCGCAGCAGCGGCTCGAGCGCCTCGGCGCGCGCCGCCTTGAAGCCGCACTGCGCGTCCGAGAAGCGCGCCCGCAACGCCGTGCGCAGCAGCCGGTTGTAGCAGCGCGAGATCAGCTCGCGCTTGGGCCCGCGCACGACGCGCGCCCCGTGCGACAGCCGCGTCCCGATCGACAGGTCGCTGTGCCCCGAGATCAGCGGCGCGACGAGCGGCAGCAGCGCGCGCAGGTCGGTCGAGAGGTCGACGTCCATGTAGCAGACGACCGGCGCCGCGCTGGCCGACCACGCCGCGCGCAGCGCCCGCCCGCGGCCCTTGCGCTCGAGGCGCAGGAGCGCCACGCGCGGCAGCTCGGCGGCGAGCGCGGCGGCGATCTCCGGCGTCGCGTCGGTGCTCGCATTGTCGGCGACGACGATCCGCCAGCTGAACGGGAACCCGTCGCCGAGGAAGCGGTGCAGGCGCCGGATGCTGCGCTCGAGCACGGCCTGCTCGTTGTGGACGGGCACGACGATGTCGACGGCGGGGGTCAGCCCCTTGGCGGGGGTCAGACCCCGGGCGGGAGCTGAGGCGATCGCGGTCATGCACCAACCTTCGGTGCTGCCGTTGAGAGCGCAGTGGGGCGGCCCTGGGAGTTGGCTGAGAGCTAGTGGACTACGCCGCCGGCAGGCGCACGACGAACGCGGCGCCGCCGTCGGGCGCGTTGGCCGCGCCGACCCGGCCGCCGTGCGCCTCGACGATCCCGGCCACGATCGCCAGCCCGAGGCCGGCGCCACCCTTGCCGCGCTCACGCCCGCCCTCGGCGCGCCAGAAGCGCTCGAACAGCGCGCCGGCGTCCTCGGTCGGCAGCCCGGGCCCGTGGTCGTGCACCTCGAGCACGACCTGCTCGCCCGAGCGCGCCACCGCGACGTCGATCGGCGTGCCCGCCGGCGTGTGCACGAGTGCGTTGCGCAGCAGGTTGCCGAGCACCTGGCGCAGCTGGTGCGGATCGCCGAGCACGGTCGCCGGCCCGTCGGCGCGCAGCTCGATCGCCCGGTCGGGCGCGGTGGCGCGCGCGTCGTCGACCGCGTCGCGCGCCAGCTCGGCCAGGTCGAGCGGCGCGCGCGGCGCGTCGGGCACCTCGTCGACGCGGGCGAGCGTGAGCAGGTCCTCGACGAGCGCCCCCATCCGCTGCGCCTCGTCCTCGATGCGTCGCATGGCCTTCTCGGTCTCCGTGGGCTCGCGCGCGGCGCCGATGCGAAACAGCTCGGCGTAGCCGCGGATCGAGGCCAGCGGCGTGCGCAGCTCGTGCGACGCGTCGGCGATGAACTGGCGCAGGCGGTTCTCGCTGGCGCGCCGCTCGGCGAACGCGCGCTCCAACCGGTCGAGCATCGCGTTCAGCGAGATGCCCAGCCGCCCGACCTCGGTGCGCGGATCGGTCGTCTCGACGCGGTGCGACAGGTCGCCGCCGGCGATCGCGCCCGCGGTGTGCCCCATGCGGTCCAGCGGCAGCAGCCCGACGCGCACGACGAGCGCCGCGAGCACCCCGAGCAGCAGCAGCGCGCCCGCGATGACGAGCGCCTCGACGGCCAGCAGCCGATGCAGCGTCTGGTCGACCTCGCGCATCGGCACGGCGACGACCGTCATCCCGCCGCCGAAGCGCTCGGGAAGCGCCAGCACGCGGTAGTCGCCCACCGTGACCACCCGGTTGACCGGCAGCCGCGCCGGCAGCTTGGGCTTCTGCGTCTCGTTCGTCCCGTAGGAGAAGACCTGCGAGCCCAGCACGCGACCCGACGCGGCGCGGCGCTCGCCGTAGGTTCCGGGCGGCAGCAGGTTGCCGGGCGGCGGCCCCTCGGGCCGGGGGCCGCGACGGTCGTCCGCGTCGGGCGCCGGCCCGGCGGGCCCGATGCCCTGCTCCGCGAGCGCGTGCTGGACCGCGCCCGGCGCGCTGCGCACCTGCTGGTCGAGGCGGTCGAGCAGGAACGAGCGCTGCTCGGCGTAGGTGATCCCGGCGAGCAGCAGCAGCCCGGCCGCGGCCAGCGCCAGCAGGCCGGCGACCAGCCGGGCCCGCAGCGACGCCATCATGCCCGTGGCTGGCGCAGCGCGTAGCCGACCCCGCGCACGGTGTGGATGAGCGGCGGGCCGTGCACGTCGAGCTTCTTGCGCAGGTAGCTGACGTAGGTCTCCAGCACCCGCGCGTCGCCGCCGAAGTCGTAGTCCCACACGTGCTCGAGCAGCTGCGCGCGCGTAAGCACGCGCCGCGGGTTGAGCATCAGGTAGCGCAGCAGCCGGTACTCGGTCGCGGTGAGCTCGACGAGCTCGCCGCCGCGCTGCACCTCGTGCGCGTCCTCGTCGAGCTCGAGGTCCTCGAAGACCAGCCGGCTCGAGTCCGACTCGGCCAGGCCCGCGCGCCGGAGAATGGTGCGGATCCGCGCGACGAGCTCCTCGAGGCTGAAGGGCTTGGTGACGTAGTCGTCGCCGCCGAGCGTCAGCCCGCGGATCTTGTCCTCGGTCGCGTCGCGCGCGGTGAGGAAGATGATCGGCACACGCGAGCGCTGGGCGCCGAGGCGGTTGGCGACGTCGAAGCCCTCCATGTCGGGCAGCATCACGTCGAGGACGATCAGGTGCGGCTTGAACGCGCTCACGGCGGCGATCGCCTCGGCGCCGGTGCCGGCGGCCTCGACGGCGAAGCCCTGGAAGCGCAGGGCCATGCTGATCACGTCGACGATGTTGGGCTCGTCGTCGACGACGAGGACGCGGTGAGGCTCGCTCATCGGGCAGCAGTATCGGCCGGAAGGCTGGGAATTGTGTGAGAGGCGCCTGAGACGGCGCTCAGCGGCGCAGCGTCAGCGTGGCGCTCGCCCTCCCCGTGTTGCCGGCCGCGTCCGCCGCGCGGGCGACGAGCGAGCGCCAAACAGGCGACCGTCTCGCAAAGGACCTCGTTTTCTGGTGTGTGCGGGGAGTTCCTATGCTTTACGGCCGATGACGACGGAGGCCAAGGTCAACGGGCGCCGGCGCCGCGGGGGGCGCGCCATGCGCCGGAGCGGAGAGTCGCTGTTCTTCCGCGCGCTCGAGCCCGCGCAGGGCTGGGATGGCGGCCGCAAGGCGGTCTGGGCCAACCAGCGCGCGCGGATGCTCGACGCGATGGCGCGCGCGGTCGCCGCCAAGGGCTACGCCCGGGTGTCGGTCGCCGACGTCGTCCAGCTCGCCGGCGTCTCGCGACGCACGTTCTACGAGCAGTTC
>DASXRF010000377.1:0-13126 GCA_036506755.1 Solirubrobacteraceae bacterium
GTCCTCGATCCAGTGGCGGCGGAACTCGGGGCGGTCCACGGGCGCCATCTCGGTCCTCACGTATCCCGGGGCGAGGGCGTTGACCCGGACGCCGTACGGCGCCCACTCCGCCGCCAGCGACTTCGTCAGCTGGTGCACCGCCGCCTTGGACGCGTTGTACGCCGGCTGCATCTGGGGGCGGTTGACGATCTGGGCGGAGATCGAGCCGATGTTGACGATCACGCCTCCACCGCCATCGATCATGTGACGCCCGAAGGCCTGGCAGCAGCGCCACAGGCCGTTGAGGTTGACGTCGACGACCTGGTCCCATTCGTCGTCGCTGACGTCGAGCGCCGGGCGATGGACGACCGTGCCGGCGTTGTTCACGAGGACGTCGACGCGGCCATGTCGCGTCACGACGGCTTCGAGCGCCGCGCGGACGCCGGCGGAGTCGCGCACGTCGAGGTGCACCGTGTCGACGTGCTCGCCGATGCGCTCGCGCGTGCGCTGCGAGCGCTCGTCGTCGCGCGCGGCGATCACGGCGGTCGCGCCGACGTCGACGAGCGCGCGCACCCATGCCTCGCCGAGGCCGCGGTTGCCGCCAGTGACGACCGCGACCTTGCTCGTCAGGTCGAACGCGTCCAGCACGCCCATCGGAGCCTCCTCCCGTGGTGCACATCCGTGCTGCACATCCGTGCACGAGATGTTAGCCTCGCCCGGGTGAGCGCGCCGCCTGCTCCGCTCGTCGGCCTCGACGTCGGGACGAGCTCGGTCAAGGGCGTGGCGGTCTCGGCCGGCGATGGCCGCGTGCTCGGGGTCGCCGAGTCGGCCTACGGGCTCTCGCATCCCCGTCCGGGGTGGTCCGAGCAGGATCCCGAGGACTGGTGGCGCGCCACCGGCGAGGTGCTCGAGCGCCTGCGCGAGCACGGCCGGCCCGCCGGCATCGGGCTCTCGGGCCAGATGCACGGGCTCGTGGCGCTCGACGACCGCGACGAGGTCATCCGTCCCGCGATCCTGTGGAACGACCAGCGCACGGAGGCGCAGTGCGAGGAGATCGAGCGGCGCGTCGGCCTCGACACCCTCATCGCGCGGACGGGCAACCGCGCGCTGACCGGCTTCACCGCGCCCAAACTGCTGTGGCTGCGCGAGCACGAGCCCGAGCACTACGAGCGCATCGCGCACGTGCTGCTTCCCAAGGACTACGTGCGGTTGCGCCTCTGCGGCGAACGGGCCACGGACGTGGCCGACGCGTCCGGCACGCTGCTGTTCGACGTCGCGGCCCGGCGGTGGAGTGACGACGTCGTCCGCGCGCTGGACGTCGAGCGCAGGTGGCTGCCGCCGGCGCTCGAGTCGCCCGAGGTGTCGGGCGAGACGCCCGAGGGCGTGCCCGTGGCGGCGGGCGCGGGTGACCAGGCGGCGGGCGCGCTCGGCGTCGGCGTCGACCGGCCCGGTCCGCTCTCGGTCGTGCTCGGCACGTCGGGCGTGGTGTTCGCCGCGCTGGACGACTTCGCGGCCGACGACCGCGCGCGTGTACATGCCTTCTGCCACGCCGTGCCCGGGGCGTGGCACGCGATGGGTGTGATGCTCTCGGCGGCCGGATCGCTGCAGTGGCTGCACGACGCCATCGCGCGCGAGACGAGCTTCGCCGAGCTGGTCGGCGAGGCCGAGCGCTGGGAGCCGGGCGCCGAGGGGCTGGTCTTCCTGCCGTACCTGCAGGGCGAGCGAACGCCCCACGCGGACGCCGACGCGCGCGGCGCGTTCGTCGGGCTCTCGCTGCGTCACGACCGCGGCGCCCTGGTGCGCGCGGTGCTCGAGGGCGTGGCCTTCGGGCTGCGCGACTCGCTGGACCTCATCGCCGAGCTGGGCGAGCGTCCCGATCGCGCCCGCGCCTCGGGCGGTGGCGCACGCAGCGAGCTGTGGCTGCGCATCGTCGCCTCGGTCCTGGGCCTGACCGTCGAGCGCCCGATGGTCGAGGAGGGCGCCGCGTACGGCGCGGCGCTGCTCGGCGGCGTCGCCGGCGGCGCGTTCGCCGACCCGGCCCAGGCGGTCGAGGCGTGCGTGCGCGTGCGCGATGTCGTCGAGCCCGACCCCCGCTGGGTCGAGCCCTACGCGTCGGCGCGCGATCGCTTCAGGGCTCTGTATCCCGCGCTACGCGCCGCCCGGTAGGACCATGACCTTGACCGCGCCGGGGTCCTCGCGGCCCGCGCGGAGCGCCGCCTCCGTGTCGTCGAGCCCGTAGTGGCCGGTGATGATCGCCTCGAGGTCGACGCGGCCGTCGGCGGCCAGCGCGATGGCCGTCGGGTACGTGTTCGCGTAGCGGAACGTGCCGGTGAGCCACAGCTCGCGGTTCTGGATGAGCGAGAGCGGGACGGTCGAGTCCTCCTCGGGGCCCATCCCGACCACCACGGCCTTGCCCGCCGGGCGCAGCGCGGCGATCCCGGCGTGCAGCGCCTCCGGACGGCCGGAGCACTCGATGAGCGCGTCGACCTCCAGGCCGGCCGCCTCGAGCGGCGCCTCGTCGACCTTGAGCACGCGCGTCGCGCCTGTGCGCTCGGCGAGCGCGAGGCGCTGCGGGTTGACGTCGGTGATCGTGAGCTCCGTGGCGCCGAACGCGCGCGCCGCCTGGAGGGCGAGCAGCCCGATCGGGCCCGCGCCGGTGACGAGCACGCGGTCGCCCGGGCCGATCCCCGCCTTCTGGCACGCCCACACGCCGACCGACAGCGGCTCCATCAGCGCCCCGGCCTGGTCGGACACCGTGTCGGGCAGCGCGAATGCGAAGTCCTCGTGGATCGTCACGTAGTTGGCGAACGCGCCGTCGATCGGCGGGGTCGCGAAGAACCGGACGTCCCGGCAGAGGTTGTAACGCCCCGCGCGGCACTCGCGGCAGCGCCCGCACGGGACGCCGGGCTCGAGCGCGACGCGGTCGCCGACCTGGTGCTTGGACGCGCCCGGGCCCAGGGCCACGACGCGTCCCGCGGACTCGTGTCCGAGCACCATCGGCTCGCGCACGACGAACGAGCCGATCCGGCCGTGCTCGTAGTAGTGGATGTCCGAGCCGCAGACGCCGACGGCGGAGATCTCGACGAGGACCTCGCGCGGGCCCGGCTCGGGCACCGCGCGGCTCTCGACCCGCAGGTCGCCGGGCGCGTGCAGCACCGCGGCCCGGTTCTCGCTCATCGTCGCGCTCATTCGCCTGTCACCGCCCCGAGGGTCAGGCCGGTCACGAGCCATTTGCGGACGATCAGGCCCACGAAGATCATCGGCGCGACGACGATCGGACGGCGCCGTGTGGGCGAGCTGGATGACCAGCGCGATCGTGACGCCGAGGGCGCGCCGCCGTTGCGTGGGTTCATCGTCTCCTCGCTTCCCTCGGTGGCGCGGCCGGTCATCCCGTCGCCTCTGCCAGCTCCAGCGCCGCGCCCGCGGTGGCGGCGTCGGTGACCAGGACGTCGACGAGCTGCGCGCGCGCAGCGCCGACGATCGCCCGGTGCTTGTTCTCTCCCGCCGCGACCCCGATGACCGTCCCGGCGCGCTGAAGCTGCTCGCGGCTCACGGCGAGCAGCCGCTTCTCGGCCGGGTAGTGGATCGGGCGGCCGTTCAGATCGAAGTAGCGCGTCGCGATGTCGCCGGCGGCGCGGCTGAGCAGTGGTCGCGCCTCGTCGGTGGACACGTGCAGCGGGGTGTAGCTCCCCGGCTGCCCCGGCGGCACGCCGATGCCGACGATCGCCACGTCGATGCGCTCCCACAGGGCGATCACCGCGCCGATGGCGTCGTCGGCGAGCAGCGCGCGCCTGAGCGCCGCGCTCGGCACCGCCGGCGCGTGCAACGGATGGGCGATCGCGCCGCTGCGCTCCGCCGCCCGGCGGACGATCTCGTTCGTGTGGAACGGGCGCTCGGACTCCGTCATGCCGCCGACGGCCGGGACCATGTGCACGCCGCGCAACAGCGGCAGGCGACCGCTCGCGATCTCCCACAGGGCCCTTCCCCAGCTCAGGAGGAGCACCTGACCCGCTTGCAGGTCGAGATCGGCGAGCTCCTTGAGCGCCGAGCCCGCGAGCGCGACCGGCGGCCGGTCGCCGTCCCCGTCGGGCGTGACCACGACGCGGCGGAGCCCCAGGACGCTCGCCAGCGCGTCGGCCACGTCGGATGCGGCGATCGGCGGGCGGATCTCGATGCGCACGATCCCCGACTCACGCGCCTGCGCGATCAGGCGCGAGACGGTCGACCGCGACACCGACAGACGCTTCGCGATCTCCGCCTGGGAGAGCTCGTCCTCGAAGTACAGCCGCGCCGCCGCATAAGCGGCGGCCGCTCGACCGTGGCGGGTCGGGTCAGGTGAGGCGACGGGATGCGAGCCGTCGGTGTGACGCATTTGCACAGATGTGCTGCAAGTCTGTGCAGGCTAACGCTGCGCGGTCGGGGCCGCAAGACGTAGGCAAAACGGGCAAAAGCGCGACATACCGGCGATTCCGCGATCAACCCGCACAACCGTTGGCGCGCGCGGGCACCGCGCCTACCGTCGCCGCCATGAGCTCTGGAGGAGAGACCAGCAGCGGGCATGAGCCCGCCATCGAGCTGCGCGGCGTGAGCAAGCGATTCCGCACGCCGGACGGCTCGATCTTCACCGCCCTGGCCGACGTCGACCTGACGGTCGAGCCGGGCCAGTTCTGCGCCGTGGTCGGACCGAGCGGCTGCGGCAAGTCCACCACCCTGACGCTCGTCTCGGGCCTCGAGGCCGCGAGCGCGGGCGACGTCCTCGTCCACGGGACGCCCGTCACGGCGATCGGCAGGGACGTGGGGTTCGTGTTCCAGTCCGACGCGTTGCTGCCGTGGAAGACGGTGCTCGAGAACGTCGCCGTCGGCCCGCGGTTCCGCGGCGTTCGCCGCGACGAGGCCCACGAGAAGGCGCGCGACTGGCTGCGCCGGGTGGGCCTGGCGCAGTTCGAGGACCGCCATCCGCATCAGCTCTCGGGCGGCATGCGCAAGCGCGTCGCGCTCGCGCAGAGCCTGATCAACGAGCCGGCCATCCTGTTGATGGACGAGCCGTTCAGCGCGCTGGACGTCCAGACGCGATCGATCATGTCCAACGAGCTGCTGGCGCTGTGGGAGCAGTCGCGCCCGTCGGTCGTCTTCGTCACCCACGACCTCGAGGAGGCGATCGCGCTCGCGGACCGCGTCGTCGTCATGACGGCCGGGCCGGGGACGGTCAAGGACGTCTACGACATCGACCTTCCGCGCCCGCGCCAGGTGCCCGAGATCCGCTTCGACCCGCGGTTCGTCGAGCTCTACGAGGAGATCTGGGACACGCTGCGCGACGAGGTGCAGCGTGCGTACGCGCGAACGGCGGCCGGCGTCGCCGCATGAGAGGAGCATCCATGTCCACCGACGTCTCCGTGTCCGCCGTGCTGCCGGCGGCCCGCGAGCGGTCCGACACGACCACGCGTCCGGCGCGGCGGTCGCGCTCGCGCCGCCGGACGGGCGTGACGGCGCTGCGCGTCGCGATCTTCGTCGTCCTGGTCGGCGGCTGGGAGCTGTGCGCGCGCACCCGGATCGTCGACCCGTTCTTCTTCGGCGAGCCGAGCCGCATCGTCTCCGAGCTGGGCAACTGGGTCCAGCACGGGACGCAGGCCGGCTCGCTGTGGGAGCAGGTCTTCGTCACGCTCGAGGAGGCCCTGCTCGGGTTCGTCATCGGCGTCGTGCTCGGCGTGGTCTGCGGGATCGCGCTCGGCCGGATCCAGCTGCTGGCCGACGTCTTCGCGCCCTACATCAAGGTGATGAACTCGATCCCGCGCATCGTGCTGGGCTCGATCTTCATCCTCTGGCTGGGGCTCGGCGTCAGCTCGAAGGTCGCGCTGGCCGTCGTGCTCGTGTTCTTCGCCGTGTTCTTCAACGCGTTCCAGGGAGCGCGCGAGGTCGACCGCAACCTGGTGGCGAGCGCCCGGATCCTCGGCGCCTCGCGCCGCCAGGTCACCCGTCACGTCGTGCTGCCCTCGGCGATGACCTGGATCATCGCGAGCATGCACGTGAGCTTCGGCTTCGCGCTGATCGGCGCCATCGTCGGCGAGTTCCTCGGCGCGCAGCGCGGCCTAGGGCTGCTCATCTCGCAGTCGCAGGGCACCTTCAACGCCGACGGCGTCTTCGCGGCGATGGTGATCATCGCGCTCGTGGCGCTCGCCGCCGAGGGCCTCATCACCCTGCTCGAGCGCCGCCTGCTGGCGTGGCGGCCGCCCGCGCTCGCCGCGTCGGACGCGCTCTGACGCGGCCCTTCAACTCATCAGTCATCCACATCGCACGAGGAGAGACCACATGGTGGTTCGAAGCATGCTGGCCGCCGGCGCGATCGCCGCGGTGGCAGCGGTCGGCGCGGGCTGCGGCGCCGCTGGCAACAGCGGGAACGGCAGCACCGGCGGGCCCGGCGGCGCGAAGACCGTGAAGATCATGGTCGGCGGGCTCGACAAGCAGATCTATTTGCCCGCGATGCTCACCCAGCGCCTGGGCTACTTCAAGCAGCAGGGCCTCGACGTCCAGCTCAGCGACGAGCCCGCCGGCGTCGAGGCGGCCAACCAGCTGCTGGCCGGCAAGGTCGACGGCGTCATCGGCTTCTACGACCACACCGTCGACCTGCAGGGCAAGGGCAAGCAGGCACAGTCGGTCGTCCAGCTGCTCAAGCTGCCGGGGGAGGCCGTGATGTGCGCCAACAACGTCGCGGGCTCGGTCAGCTCGCCCGCGGACTGGAGCGGCAAGAAGCTCGGCGTCACCGGACTGGGCTCGTCGACCTACTTCCTCACGCAGTACCTGGCCGTGCACAACGGCGTGCCCACCAACAAGATCACGCCGGTCGCCGTCAAGGCCGGGCCGACGTTCATCGCCGCCGTCCAGCAGAAGGCCATCGACTGCGGCATGACGACCGAGCCGACGATCACGGCGGTGCAGGAGAAGGGACTCGGCAAGGCGCTGATCGACATGCGGACCGAGGCCGGCACGCGGCAGGCGCTCGGCGGCGTCTATCCCGCCTCGGCGCTGTACATGCGCAACGACTGGGTGGCGAGGAATCCGCAGACCGTGCAGAAGCTGGCCAACGCGCTGGTGAAGACGCTGCGCTGGATGCAGACCCACTCCGCGGCGCAGATCACGGCCAAGATGCCGCCGGCCTACTACGAGGGCGTCGGCCGCGCGCAGTACATCAAGGCCCTGGACGCCCAGAAGGCGATCTTCACGCCCGACGGCGTGATGCCGCGCGGCGGGCCCGAGACGGTGCTCAAGGTGCTGAGCGCGTTCGATCCCGCCGTCAAGGGACGCAAGATCGACCTGTCCAAGACCTACACGACCGAGTTCGCCCGGAAGGCGAAGGCGGCCGCCGGCGCGGCGTAGGCGAAACGCGCGTGGCGCGGGAGCTGCTGCCCCGCGCCACGCCTGCTTCGGGGGCGCGGACGTTGCTGGATACTCGGGTCATGGCGCGGTTCCGGCGCCGCCGGCTCTCGACGCGGATCTTCGCCTTCCAGGCGCTGATCCTGGTGGTGACGCTGCTGCTCGGCTGCCTGCTCGCGCTGCACGCATGGCGGCAGCGGCTCGACGACGAGTACGAGCGCCGCGCGCTGGGCGTGGCGCAGAGCGTGACGGCCGACTCGCAGATCGCCGGCGCCGTGGCAGCGGGAAACCGCAGCGGCGTCGTCCAGGCCCGCGCGGAGGCGGTGCGGCGAGCGACCGGGACGTCCTTCGTCGTCGTGACCGACCGCCGCGGCATCCGCTTCTCGCATCCCGACGCGCGCCAGATCGGCCGGCACGTCAGCACCGACCCCGGTCCGGCGCTGCGCGGCGAGACGGTGCTGGCGGTGCAGACGGGGACGCTCGGGCGCTCGGCCCGCGCGAAGGTGCCGCTGCGCACGCGCGACGGGCGGATCGTCGGCGAGGTGTCCGTCGGCATCCTGGAGACGAAGATCAGCGAGCAGCTGCGAAGCGCCATCCCGGTCATCGCGCTCTACGGCGCCATCGCGCTCGGGGCGGGGCTGTTGGCCTCGACGATCCTCGCCGCGCGGCTGAAGCGCCAGACCTTCGGCCTCGAGCTCGACGAGATCGCCGACATGCTGCGCCAGCGCGAGGCGACGCTGCGGCGCATCCGCGAGGGCGTCGTCGTCGTCGACACGGAGGGCCGCGTGCGGGTGGTCAACGACGAGGCGGCGCGGCTGCTCGACCTTCCCGACGACGCGGTCGGCCGGCCCGTCGACGAGGTCTCCCATGATGAGCGGCTCGGCGCCGTGCTCGCCGGGCGCCTGCGCGGCAACGACCTCGTCCTGTTGCACGGCGAGCGGGTCCTGATCGCCAACCACGTGCCGGTGCGCCTCGAGGGCCGCGACCTCGGCGGCGTCACGACGCTGCGCGACCGCACCGAGCTCGAGGGCCTGCTGCGCGAGCTCGACAGCGTGCGCGACCTCACCGACGCGATGCGCGCCCAGGCGCACGAGTTCTCCAACCGGCTTCACACGCTCTCCGGGCTGCTGCAGCTCGGGCACGACGAGGAGGCGCTGTCGTTCATCAGGGAGATCGCGCACGCCGACGCCGCGCTGCGCGAGGTCATCACCCGGCGCATCCGCGATCCGCACGTCGCCGCGCTGCTGCTCGCCAAGTCCGCCGTCGCCGGCGAGCGCGGCGTGGAGCTGCGGCTGGCGGAGGACTCGCTGCTCGCGGGCGAGCTGCGCGACCCCCGGGCGCTGCTGACCGTCCTGGGCAACCTCGTCGACAACGCGCTGGACGCGGCGCGCGACAGCGGTCGCGAGGCGCCGTTCGCCGAGGTCGGCCTGCGCATGCTCGACGGCGGAGAGCTGCTGGTGCGCGTCGCCGACTCGGGCGCGGGGATCCCGGCCGGCGAACGCGAGCGGATCTTCGAGCCCGGCTACACGACCAAGCCCAGCGGCGGCATCGGTTCACGCGGCGTGGGGCTGTCGCTCGTCCAGCGGCTCGTCGAACGCCGCGGCGGCAGCATCCGCGTCGCCGACGCGCCGCGCGGCGGCGCGCTCTTCGAGGTCCGCCTGCCGGTCGTCCTGCGTCCCGGGAGCGACGACACGCTGTCCACCGGCGCAGCGCGCGAGGCGCACGCATGATCCGCACGCTGATCGTCGAGGACGACTTCCGCGTGGCCCGGCTGCACAGCGAGGTGGTCGAGCGGCTGGACGGCTTCTCGGTCGTCGGGATGGCCCACACCGCGTCGGCGGCGCTGGACGCCGCGCGCAACCAGCGGCCACACCTCGTGCTGCTGGATCTGTACCTCCCCGACGCCGGAGGGCTCGAAGTCCTGCGCCGGCTGCGCGCGCTCGCCGAGCCGCCCGACGTCATCGTCCTCAGCGCGGCGCGCGAGATGCAGAGCGTCCGCGCGGCGATGCGCGGCGGCGCGCTGCACTACCTGATCAAGCCCTTCGACTTCGACGACCTGCGCCGGCGCCTGAACGCGTACGCCGAGCTCGACGCCGCGCGCTCCGGCGAACGTGAGACCCACCAGCAGGAGGTCGACCACCTCTTCGGCCTGATCCGACAGCCCGTGCGCGCCCAGGCGGTCGCCCTGCCCAAGGGTCACTCGGCGGCCACCGCCGAGCTCGTCCTCGAAGCGCTGCGCGAGGCGCCGGGACCGCTGTCGGCGACCGAGGTCTCGGAGCGCGTCGGCATCAGCCGCACCACCGCGCAGCGCTACCTCACGTCGCTCGACGACGCCGGAAGGGTCCGGCTCAACCTCCGCTACGGGACGGCCGGGCGCCCCGAGCACCGCTACGAGCTCGCGCAGGAAAACTAGAGCTTGTTCGGCGCGCGGGTCGGGCGTAGGGTCCGCGCCGAAAGCAAGCGAGGAGGTAGCAGCATGGCAGTCACTCCCGCCAGGACGGTCCGCGAGGCGATGCACACGGGCTGCGAGTGCATCGGCGAGAACCAGACGCTGCTCGACGCCGCCAAGCGCATGGAGCAGCTCGACGTCGGCGCGCTGCCGATCTGCGGCGACGACGACCGCCTCAGGGGCATGCTCACCGACCGCGACATCGTCGTGAAGGCGCTCGCCCACGGCAAGGACCCGTCGGCGACCAGGGCCGGTGACCTCGCCCAGGGCAGGCTGGTCTGGGTCAACGCCGGCGCCGCGCTCGACGAGGCGCTCAGCCTGATGCGCGAGCACGCGGTCAGGCGCCTGCCCGTCCTCGATGACGACAAGCGGCTGTGCGGCATCGTCAGCGAGGCCGACATCGCCACCCACGCGCCAGAGCAGAAGACCGGCGAGACGATGGAGGCGATCGCCTCCGCCCGGCCGCAGCACTTCTAGCGGACCGACACCGGCCGAGGGCCCCCGCGCGCGGTGCGGGGGCCACGTCGGCCGGCCGGGCGCGACCGACGGGCGAGGGCGCGCATCTCCGCCTCGAGCCGGGCGGGGAGCTCGCGTGCCTCCGGGAGCGCGTCGGGGTCGGCGTAGCAGCCGAAGAACAGCTCCTGGCGGTAGCGGACCAACCCGATCGCCAGCGCGTGGCCCTCGGCGATGGGGACGACCGAGTAGACCTCCTCGAGCTCGCAGCCGAGCACGGAGATGGTGCCCCGCGGGGCGGGGGACTGCGAGATCGTCAGGTTGAACGCGCGCGGCGAGGCCAGCGCCTTGGCGACGGGCGTGCGCAGTGGCGGCGGAAGGAGCCCGCCGGCCGCGTACAGCGTCTGCATGCCCTCGGCGCGGCGGCTCACCTTCAGGCGGTGGGTCTGCGCGCGCACCCATTCCAGGCGCTCATGCGGCAGGCCGAGGTGGACGGGCAGCTCGATGTTGACCATCGCGATCCGATTGCCCGGCCCGGCCTCGTCGACCCGGCGCATGCTGACCGGGATCATCGCCTTCAGCGGCGCCGTCGGCGGCTCGCCGCGCCGGAGGGCCAGCGCGCGCAGGGCCCCGGCGACGACGGTCAGCCCGATGTCGTTCGGTGTCCCGCCGCCCGACCGCGCGGCGCTCACGTCCGCGCGCGGGGCGTGGTAGCCGACCAGCGAGCGGCGCGCGCCGATCGGCACGTTGAGCGGGCTGTCGGGCGCCCGGGGCAGGACGTCCTGGCGCGCCGCGGACAGGAAGCCTCGCGCGCGGCCGACCGCCGCGCCGACGCTGGCCGTGGGACGGATGGCAGCGGCGGCCGTGGCTCGCACCGCTCTGAGGCCGTCGCCCGCGGTCTGCGCCAGCTCGTCGAGCACCCAGCCCACGGGCCCGTGCTGTCCGGTGGGCCGCCACGCCGGAGCGCCGTGCGACGCGGCATCCGAGACCAGGCCGACGACCTGCAGGGCGGCGATCCCGTCGACCAGCGCGTGGTGGATCTTGCCGATCATCCCGACGCGGCCGTCCTCGAGGCGCGGGACGAGGAAGATCTGCCACAACGGCCGCGAACGGTCGAGCGGCTGGGAGAGCACCGCGTCGCGCAGCGCGGCGAAGGCGTCATGGCTGACGGGCTCGTCGGCCCCGCTCAGCGCCACGACATGCGCGGCGACGTCGAAGTCGCGGTCCTCGACCCAGCGCGGCTCGGTGAGCCCCAGCGGGGCGTTCCGGAGGCGCCAGCGGCACCACCCGACCTCCGGCAGCCGCGCCGAGACCCGTTCGCGCAGCGCCTGCAGGGTGGGGCGGTCGACGTCGGGCGGCACGGCGAACACGCCGCTCCAGCCGACGTGCATGTGCGCGTGGTCGGACTCGAGGCGCAGGAACGTCCCGTCCAGCGCCGAGAGGCGTCCGCGCGCCGCGCTCATCGCGGTCCCATCCATGTGCGGAGGACCGTCTCAGCTCTTCCCGCGATCCCCGCGCTCGACGGCGGAAATTCCCCACGTTCGGGGGGACCGCTCGAGCCCCAACGGGTTGCACGAGCAACTACCCTGTTGACGGATCTCCCGCTGGGACCACGACGCCGAGGCGTGGCGGCCCCTCAGCCTCGGCGAGCAACGCGCCATCTGGCGGCTGCGCGACCGCCGAAGCCGGTAGGCGTCAGTCCGACGCCGGCAGCGGCAGGGTCTGCAGCCGCAGCTGCCCCTTGGCGACGAGCTTGCCGTCGTCGACGCGCGTGATCGCGACCTGCCAGAGCTGCTGCGTGCGCCCCTGGAAGATCGGCTCGGCGACGACCTCCACCGTGCCCACGCTGACCGGGCGCAGGAAGTCGGTGGTGTTGCTCGTGCCGACCGCGTACTGCCCGCGGTCGGCCACCGCCGCGCAGGCGCCCGCGCTGGCCAGGCCCTCGACCGCGGTGGCGTAGATGCCGCCGTGGACGATCCCGAACGGCTGGTGGTGGTCCTCGTTGAGCTCGAGCGTCGCCCTCACGCGCGTGCCCGACACCTCGTGGAGCCTGAACTTCGTCGAGCGCCGGATCTCCTCGATGAGCGCGCCCGAGGGCAGCGGTGAGACGGGCGCGGCCTGCGGGTCGGTCACGGCGCGGCACGCTAGTCGACCCGGCCGCGTCCCGTCGCACCTGCTTCTTGACCGCCGTCGCGAACGGACTATGCTGTCGCGAGCGTCAGTGACGTGTCAAACGTAGCGTCGTGAGGGCAGGGAGGACGCAGTGACCATCGAGGACGCGCCCGGCATCACGCGCCGGCGGATGCTGGGGTTCCTGATCGCCGGTCCGACGCTGGTCGCCGCCGCGCGGTGGGGCCTGGCGCCGGCGCCGGCCATGGGCGCGGTGCCGACGGCCCAGCTCGTCGATCACTACGACCTCAGCGACCTCCTGACCGACGCGGCGCGCCCGACGAACGGGCTGCTCACCGTCACCGTCAACCCGGACGGCACCGCGGCCTTCGCCCTCCCGCGCGCGGAGGTCGGGCAGGGCCTGACGACCGCGTTCGCCATGACGATCGCCGACGAGATGGACCTGCCGATCGAGAAGGTGAACGTCACCCTGGCCGATGCGCGGCCCGAGCTCGTGTGGAACCAGCTCACCGGCGGGTCGAACTCGGTGCACTCCCTCTACGAGCCGGTGCGCATGGCGGCGGCGACCGCGCGCGGGCAGCTCGCGCTGACCGCGGCGCGCGAGCTGAACGTCGGCTCGTCGGCCCTCGAGCTGAAGGACGGCGTGTTCAGGGCCCCGGACGGCAGGACCCGGTCGTTCGCCGACCTGGCCGAGAAGGCGGCGGTCTCCAGGACCACTGCCGTCGTGCCCCAGCTCAAGGCGAAGGC
>DASXRF010000378.1:0-4823 GCA_036506755.1 Solirubrobacteraceae bacterium
GTGCCCTGGACCGCGCGGGCGAGGTTGAGCATGAGCGGCGTGGTGGAGAGCCCGCAGGCCAGCGAGGCCGCGCTGAAGACGCCCAGGCCGATGACGAACACCCTCCGGCGCCCGACGAGATCGGCCAGCGAGCCGAAGGTCAGCAGGAACGCGGCGAGCGTGAGCGCGTAGGCGTCGACGACCCACTGCAGGTCGGAGAACGTCGAGCCGAGGTCCTCCTGGATGGACGGCAGCGCGACGTTCACGACCGTGACGTCGAGCAGCAGCATGAAGACCGCGATGCAGACGACGCCGAGGGTCCACCACTTCGTGTGGTTCTCCATCGTTGAGGTATTCAATCAAGCCCGCTCGACGAGCAGGGCCGCGCCGAGGGCCCCGCCGAAGTCGCCGAGCTCGGCGAGGAGCACGTGCGGCGGGCGCTCGTCGTTGAACAGGTGCGGGCGCATCTCGTCCTCGAGGCGGTCGCGGGCGGCCTCGCCGAACTTCGTCCCGACGCCGCCGCCCAGGACGACCGCCTCGACGTCGAGGAGGTTGACGGCGCTGGCCACGCCCGCGCCGAGCGCGGCGTACGCACGATCGATGATCTTGCGCGCGACCTTGTCGCCGTCGGCGAGCGCGCGGTTCCAGATGCCCGCGGTGAGGCGGTCGCGCCCGCGCTCCTTCATGAGCTTGAAGAGGATCGTCTTCTCGCCGTCGTCCTGGCGGCGCTTGGCCTCGGCCTCCATGGCGCGGCGCCCGGCGTAGGCCTCCATGCAGCCGATGCGCCCGCACGGGCAGCGCGCGCCGCCCTCCTTGACGACCATGTGGCCGATCTCGCCGGCGCCGCCCCGCCCGGTCCACTCCTGGCCGTCGAGGATCAGCCCGCCGCCCACGCCGGTGCCCCAGAACACCCCGAGGAGCGACTGAAACGGGCGCCCGGCGCCGAGCTCGAACTCGGCGGCCGTGGCGACCGAGACGTCGTTGCCGAGCCGCACCGTGCCCACGCCGAGCGCGGCCTTGAGCATCCCGGCCACCGGGATCGGATGGTCGAAGCCGGTCAGGTTGCCGGCGTTGTCGATCGTGCCCTTGCCGTCGTCGACGTCGCCGGGCGCGCCGAGCCCCACGCCGGCGAGCTTTTCGGTCTCGACCCGCGCCTGCTCGGCGGCCTCGGTCACCGCCTCGACCAGTGCCCTGACGACGGCGTCCGCGCCGCCCGTGGTCGGGGTCGGGTGGCGGGCCTGGCCGACGATCTCATGGCGCTCGTCGGCGATGATCGCCTGGACCTTCGTGCCACCGAGGTCGATGCCGCCGCGCAGCTTCGCCACGGACGCAGATTAGGGGTTTCGTCCGCGCGCCGGTCTACCGTCCGCGGCCGTGTTCGTGCGGGAGATGAGCGACGGGGCCGAGGTCGACCAGGTGCTGCTGGTGCGCGAGGCGGAGCTGCGCCGGCGCCGCGACGGCGCGGAGTACCTGCGCCTCTCGCTGGGCGACCGGACGGGCGCCGTGGCGGCGGTCGTCTGGGATGGCATCGCCGAGTGCGCGCCGCACGCGCGCGCGGGCGCGCCGGCGCGGGTCCTCGGGCGCTTCGCGCAGCACCCGCGCTACGGCGCCCAGATCACCGTGCGCGCGCTCTCCGCGCCGGCGCCCGGGTCGTTCACGCTCGACGACCTGCTCGACGGGCCGCCGAAGGACTGCGAGCAGATGGAGACCGAGCTGCGCGAGCTTGTCGGCACGGTGCGCGAGCCGCACCTGCGCGCGCTGCTCGAGCGCGTCTTCGGCGAGGGATCGGAGCTGTGGGCGCGCTTCCGCGACGCCCCGGCGGCCAAGCACTACCACCAGGCCTACCGCCACGGGCTGCTCGAGCACGCGCTCGGGGTCGGCCAGGCGGCGCACCTGCTGTGCGCGACGTTTCCGGGCATCGATCACGACGTCGCGGTCACGGGGGCGCTCCTGCACGACATCGGCAAGCTCGACGCCTACACGTCCGGGCCCGCCATCGACCTTTCGGGTGCCGGGCTGCTGCAGGGCGAGATCCCGCTGGGCTACTACCGCGTGCGGCGCCTATGCGAGGAGATCGACGGCTTCCCGCCGCACCTCGCCGAGCACGTCGCGCACATCATCCTCAGCCACCACGGGTCGTTGGAGCACGGCTCGCCGGTCGTGCCCTGCACCCGCGAGGCGACGCTCGTGCACTTCCTGGACAACCTCGGCGGGCGGCTGGGGTCCTTCGACCGGCTCGAGAAGGAGCTGCCCGACGGGGCGGCCTGGTCGCCGTTCGACCGCGCGCTCGGCGCGGGGGCGTACTTCGCGGCGCGGGCGGCGGCGGGCTCGCAGGCTGAGCGCGAGGCGGCGTAGCGCGCCGCCCGGGCGCGGTCGCGGGTCAGGCCGGGTCCGATTGCATCGAGGGGAGCGACGGGGCCTTGGCAACCCGTTCGCCCGTTCGGTGGGCCCTCGCCGCGCCTGGCGCGGCCGTCGGGCTTGAACGTGCCACCAGCATGCCCCGCGCCCGCCGCCCACGCCAGGCACGACGATGGCTCCGCCGGCGACGAGGCGAATGTTGCCTGACACGGCACTAGATCCCCAACGCCTCATCCAACAACTCATTCATCCGATCCGCGCTCTCGCGGATGCGCGCGACGTAGTCGTCGCGCTCGTCGGGGGTCAGGTCGGCCGCGCGGCGCTCGAGCAGCTCCGCGAAGCCCGCGACGATGGCCAGCGGCGTGCGCAGGTCATGCACGAGGTCGGCGAGGCGGTCGTCGCCGGTCAGCGTCCCGGCGGGGTCGGGTCCGACAGGGCGATCTCGCCGCGCTCGAGGGCGATGGCGATCGCGTGCACGCGGTTGCGCGCCCGCAGCTTGCGGATGACGTTGCGCACGTGCGTGCGGACCGTCTCGACCGAGACGCCGAGCTCGACGCCGATCCGCTCGGCCGTCGCGCCCTCGGCCATGAGGTGGGTGATCTCGCGCTCGCGCGGCGAGAGCTGCGGCACCCGCGCGGTCGCGCGGTCGGAGAGCAGGATGCGATCCAGGCGGGGGTCGACGTACGTGCCGCCGGCGGCGACGCGCTCGATGGCCGCCGAGAGCTCGCTCAGGGCGCCGGCCTTCAGCGCGTAGCCGCGAGCGCCGGAGTCGAGCCCGCCGTAGAGCAGGTCGGCGTCCGCGTCGCCGGTGTAGAGGAGGACCGCGAGCCGCGGGCGGCGCTCGAGCAGGCGGCGAGTCAGCTCGATGCCGGACTCGTCGGGCAGGCGGATGTCGATCACGGCCACGTCGGGCTGGCCCTGCTCGATGACGTCCTCGGCCGAGGCGGCGGTCCCGGCGGTGCCGACGACGTCCAGCCCGCGGTCCACCAGCAGCCGCTCGAGGCCCTCCCGCAGCGCCTCGTGGTCGTCGACGATCGCGACCTTCGTCACGGAAGGCGAGCGTACCGGACAAAAAAGCGCAACAACCGGCGTCGTGCTGCCCCGGACAGGCGGACAGCGTGCCACACTCGGCGCCATGGCGAAGGACACGGAGAAGCTCATCCGGCAGCTGTCGCTGATCTCGTATCTGATGGCCGAGCGCCGGCCGGTCACGGCGCTGGAGATACGCCGCGACGTCGAGGGCTACAGCGGGATGAACGAGGACGCCTTCGCGCGCCGCTTCTACGCCGACCGCGCCGAGCTGGAGTCGCTCGGCATCCACCTCACGGTCGACAAGCCGATGGACGGCATCGCCGAGCAGGAGAACTACTCGCTGCGCCCGGAGAACTTCCACCTGCCGGCCATCGCCTTCACCGACGGCGAGCTCGCCGCGCTGCAGACGGCGCTCTCGCTGCTGGACGGCGAGTTCGCCTACGCCGAGCCGCTGCGCCTGGCCCTCCAGCAGATCTCATGGGGGCGCCCGTCGCCCCTCAGCGCGCCCGAGCAGCGCTCGGTCGCCCTCGGCCTGACGGCCAGTGCGGGCGGACACGACCTCTCGCAGCGCCTGGCCAAGATCGAGACCGCGATCTTCCGCAACAAGACGGTGCTCTTCGACTACTACACGATGGAGCGCGACGCGACCGGCCCGCGCAAGGTCAACCCGTACCACCTGCTCTACCAGGGCGGGCAGTTCTACCTGCTGGGGTACTCCCACGAGCGGAACGACGTGCGCCAGTTCCGCCTGTCGCGCATCCGCGGCAAGGTCGCCTACGCCAGCAAGGCCGAGCACGACTTCCGGCGCCCGGCGGACTTCGACCCTCGCCCGTACGCCAACCGTGCCGACTGGCAGTTCGGCGACACCATCGGCACGGCCGAGATCCACGTGTCCCAGCGCAGGGGCTGGGAGATCGCGCGGAACTTCGGCCGCTTCGGGGAGATCGAGCGCGAGGAGGACGGCTCGGTCGTCTTCCGTACGAAGTACGCCAACGCCCGCCAGCTCGCGGCGTGGGTGCTCGGCCTCGGCGAGCACGCCACGGTCAGGGGGCCGGACGTCCTGGCCGAGGAGGTCCACCGCCGCGCCGCGCTGGTCGCCGAGCGCCATGCCGAGGGCGTCGAGCTCGCGGAGCCCGCGCCGCGTGGGGCGGACGGCGACGAGGCCGTCCCCGCAGGCGGCGGGCCGGACGCGCGGCGGGAGACGTCGATCCGCCCGGAGCGCTTCGCCCGGCTCGTCACGCTGGCCGGGATGCTGATCGAGTCCGCCAAAGGGGAGTCGCGTCTCTCAGTGGCCGACGTCGTCGACCGTCTTCACGTCACCAACGAGGAGCTGCGCGACGACATCGACCTGCTCAACGTCGTCAACTTCGGCGGCGGCACCTACGTCCTCTATGCCGAGCTGCAGGGCGACGAGATCGAGGTGGACGCCGAGCCCTATGGCGACAACTTCGCCC
>DASXRF010000379.1:0-6737 GCA_036506755.1 Solirubrobacteraceae bacterium
TTCGCCACCGGGCGCCGGCGCGAGCGCACCGAGATGCGCACAGTGCTGGGGCGCCCGGCGCCGACGCGACCCGGTGCCGCGCTGAGGTGAAGGCGGCGCGCCGCGGCGCTCGCGGGCGGCGGGGCGCACGTCGAGCGCGCGGGCCCGGACGGCGCGACGGAGACCTCGACGCGCTCGGCGCCGGGACACGCAGCGACGCGCAGGCGGGGGGCCGAGCAGCGCGCGCCTCAGCGGTGGTGCCTCCGGTGGCGCCGGTGGCCGTGGTGCTTCTTGGCGGGCGGCGCCGGGCCCGCGTTGGCCGGGATCAGCGGGGCGAGCCCCTCCTCGCCGGCCTCGACGTCGAGGATCGCCTGGTGGCTCGGATCGCCGGAGAAGTAGCTCTGGTTGGCCACGATCAGCCGGGTGCCGAGGAAGCGGACGCTCGACGGCGCGTCGAAGGGCACGGGTGAGCCGTTCGCGCCGGAGGCGGGCAGCGGCGGGAAGCGCTCGCGCTCCGTGCCGTCCGGCCCGATGGCCGCGATCTGGTTGACCGCCAGGAGCGCGATGTAGATGGTGCCCGAGCGCGCGATGGCGAAGCCGTCGGGGCCGTCGACCGGCCGGCTCTCCCACAGCTCGCGCATCTCGCCCGGGCCCCCGCCGGGCGCGATCGGCACGGTGAAGATCCGGCCGGTCGTCGGGTTGCCCGCCCCGCCTGAAGCCTCGCTCTGCTGGGCGACGACCAGCGTGCGGCCGTCGGCGCCGAGGGCGAGGCCCGTCGTGCCGAAATCGCCGCCGTCGAGCCGGCCGTCCTCGACCCAGGCCTGCGGCGCGCCCCCGCCCGGCGGCACCCGCCAGAGCACGGGCCGGCCGTAGTCGGTGACGTAGAGGCTGCCGTCCGGTCCCCAGGCGGCGTAGTTGGGGATGCTGGCTTCGCCGAACGTCGCGTACGTCGTCTGGCGGCCGGTGCGCGGGTCGAGCACCAGCGCCCGCGCGGGGCTCTTGTCGAGCAGGACGAGCCGCCCCTGCGCGTCGCTGGCCGCCACCTGCACGCCGTGCGGCCCCGAGAGCGTCTGCCCGCTCACCGTCCACGAGCGCAGCAGCGTCCCGTCGCCGGTGTACTCGAAGACGCGCGACGGCACCGTGTCGCCCGCCGGGTTGTCGTAGGTGCCCTCGTAGACGCGCCCGTTGGGGTGCACGTAGGCCATGGCCGGGAAGCCCGGCCGCGGGACGAGCGCGAGCACGTGCGTGTCCCAGCGCGCGCGGGCGGCCGCCGGGGCGGCGACGGCGATCGTCGCGAGCAGGGTGACCAGCGCCAGCCGCCTCACAGCTCGTCGAGCGCCTCGCGCGCCGCCCGCTCGCCCGAGCGCACGGCCCCGTCCATGTAGCCGTTCCAGTAGTTCGAGGTCTCGGTGCCCGCCCAGTGGATGCGGCCCTGCGGCGCGCGCAGCTGGTCGCCATAGGCGAGCAGCAGCCCGGGCGGGCAGATGCCGACCGGACAGCCGCGCGACCACTGCTCGGCCGCCCACAGCGTGTCGAAGAACGCCGTCGGCCTGAGCGCCTCGTCGCCGAACAGCGCGGCGAACTCGCGGAGCACCTTGTCGCGGCGGTCGCCGTCGGAGAGCTGCGCGTAGGCGCGGCACTTGTCGCCGCCGACGAAGCCGAAGACGACGCCCGGCGGGTTGGCGCGGTTGGGCGAGTCGTCGAACGTCGCGCTGACGAGCCCGTCGGTGGAGACCGACGTCCCGTTGAGGCCCTTGTCGCGCCAGAACGGCTTGTCGTAGACCGCGGCGACCTTCGTCAGCGCCCCCTGCCCGAGCCGCTGCGTCAGCTGGTCGCGCTGGAAGGGCAGCAGCGGGTCGTAGTCGATGCGGCCCGCGAGCGCGGGCGGCACCGCCACGATCACCCGCATGCCGCGCAGCTCGAGCCCGTCGCAGATCACGCGAACGCCCGCGGAGTCCTGCACGATCCGCCGCACGGGCCGGTTGAGCAGGATGCGGCGCTTGAGCTCCTGCTCGGCGATGCGGAAGGCGACGGTCTGCGAGCCGCCCGCCAGGCGCCACATCTGCGCGCCGTCGCGCGTGTTGAAGTTGCGCTCGAAGGTCCCGGGGTTGTCCTCGTTGCCCGACGAGGCGATGTAAAAGAGCGTGAAGAGCAGCGACAGCTCGCGCGGCTCGGCGCCGAAGATCGGGCGCGTGGCGGCGCGCACGAGCTTCATGAAGTCGGGGTTGACGCTGTTGGCCTTGATCCACGTCTCGAGCGTCTGGCCGTCCCAGTCCGGCGCGCTGTCGGACTGCCACGGCGCGTCGACCGGCACGTGGGTGGACATGTCGTCGAGGCGCGTGACGACCGTCGCCAGGTCGGCGAGCATCGGGGCGTCCGGCGGCGCCGTCCCGGTCGGGCCGGTGTCGCTGTAGGTCTGGCGGTTGCCGTCGCGGATGTAGACGTTGTCGCCGGTGTTGTACGTGTCGAACGTGTCGACGCCGTAGGCCTTGGCCAGCGCGAGGATGTGGTCCTGGGTGGGCCCGACGAACGTGCCGCCGCGCTCCGAGACGTCGCCGCCGCCGAGGTCGTGGTTCCACACGCGCCCGCCGACGCGGTCGCGCGCCTCGACGACGAGCACCGACTTGCCGTTGTTCACCAGCTCGCGGGCGGCCGTCAGCCCGGCGAAGCCCGCGCCGACGACGATCACGTCGGCGCCGCGCGGCCGGCTCGCCTTGAGCTTCCTGTGGCGCCTGCGCCTGGCCTCGGCGCCGGGCGCCGCGCCGAGCAGGGCGCCGGCGCCCGCGGCGGCGCCTGTGCCGAGGAAGCGGCGTCGGGTGAGGGCGGCTTCGCCGCGGTGGTCGTTCAACGGGTCCTCCTCGCTTGCGTTGCGTAGTGGGCGGCCACCCGGTCGAGGTAGCCGCGCAGCATGGTCTTCGCCTCCTCCAGGAGCTCGCGGTCCCCTGCCGGGTCGCGGCGGAAGGCTTCCTGCAGCAGCGCGTCGCACGCGTGCACGGCCGCCTCGGAGATGGTGACGGCGCGGTCGTCGTCGCGCGCCAGTCCGAGGCCGACGACGACGCGGCGCAGGCCGGCCGCCAGCGCCAGCTTGTTGCGGCGGTCGGCCTCGCGCAGGTCGGGGGTGAGATGGCGGCCGAACCACAGCGCGCGGTAGCCCGGCTCGTCGTGGTAGCGCCCGGCGAAGAGGTCGACGAGCGCGCCGACCGGGTCCTCCCAGCGCTCGGCGCGCGCGCGCTCGACGGTCTCCTCCATGAGCTGCTCGAACGCGTCCATATGGCGCGTCGCGAGCGCGGCCACGATCGCGCCCGTGTCGGGGAAGTACTGGTACAGGGAGCCGACCGACATGCCGGCGGCCTGGGCGATCCGGGTGGTCGTGAGCGCGTCGGCGCCCTCCTCGGCGAGCAGGCGGTCGGCGGCGTCCAGCGCGCGCGCGACGCGCTCGCGGCTGCGCCGCTGGCGCGGAATGCGCCGCGTGGGAGCCCCTGCCGAGGACATACATGAAACTCTTTCACATTCTCTGCTAGGGTGCCAACCCGATGCTGGAGCGCGAGCGGGAGGAGGTCGCCGCGGCGGCCCGGCGGCTGGCCGCCGACGGGCTGGTCCTCGGGACGTCGGGCAACGTCAGCGCGCGCGCCGGCGAGCACGTCGCGATCACGCCGACCGGCGCCGTGCTTGGCGAGGTCGAGCCCGGGCAGGTCACCGTGGTCGACCTCGACGGCCGCGTCGTCGACGGCGAGCTGGCGCCGACCTCGGAGGCCGACATGCACCTCGGCGTCTACCGCCGCTACGGGGCGGGCGCCGTCGTCCACACCCACGCGCCTGTGGCCACCGCGCTCTCCTGCGTGCTCGACGACGAGCTGCCGTGCGTGCACTACGAGATGCTGCTGCTCGGCGGCCCGGTCCGCGTCGCGCCGTACGCGACGTTCGGCACGCCCGAGCTGGCCGCCTCGGCGCTCGACGCGCTCGAGGGCCGAACGGCCGCGCTGCTGGCCAACCACGGCACGATCGCCTACGGCGCCGACGTCGCCGCCGCGCTGCACGCGACCGCGCTGCTGGAGTGGGCATGCGGCGTGTACTGGCGCGCGGCGGCGATCGGCGCGCCGCGTGTCCTCGACGAGGCCCAGCGCCAGGCGGTCGTCGACGCCGCCGTCGCGCGCGGCTACGGAACGACGCACCGGGTACAAGAAGGCGAGGCGCGATGACGGACATGACCGCGATCGCGATGGGGGTGCACGTGCTCGACGTGCTCGTGCGCCCGGTCGAGGCGATCCCCGAGGGGCAGGGCGGCGCGCTCGTCGAGGAGATCCGCATGACCGCGGCGGGCTCGGCGGGCGGGACGGCGCTCGTGCTGGCGAAGCTCGGCGCGAGGGTGCGCAGCGCGGGGGCGATCGGCCACGACCCGCTGGGCGACATGCTCTGCTCGCTGCTCGAGCGCGACGGCGTCGACACGGCGCTGCTGCTGCGGCGCGAAGGCGTGCAGACGTCGGCGAGCGTGCTGCCCATCCGCCCCGATGGCTCGCGCCCGGCCTTCCACGTGGTGGGCGCCAACGGCGCCTACGGGGCCGACGACGCGCCGTGGACGGCGATCGCGGCCTCGACGCACCTGCACCTCGGCGGCCCGGAGTTCATGGGCGGCGAGGCGGCGGCGGCCATCTTGTCCCGCGCGCAAGAGCAGGGCGTCGTAACGTCGGCGGACATCCTCGCCCCGGGCGACATGGGCGTGCTCGAGTGGATCGCCGCCGCCCTGCCGCACCTCGACTACCTGCTGCCCAACGACGAGCAGGTCTTCGGCTTCACCGGCGCGGACGACCTCGTCGCCGGCTGCCGGGCGCTGATCGAGCGCGGCGTCGGCTGCGTGGCGGCGACGTGCGGTGCCGACGGCGTGGTCGTCGTGGACGCCGAGTCGGTCGAGCGCGTCCCCGCGTTCGCGATCGACGTCGTCGACACGACGGGCTGCGGCGACGCGTTCTCCGCGGGCTTCCTGCGCGGGCTGTCGCTGGGGCGCGACCGGCGCGGGGCGGCCGAGCTCGGCTGCGCGGCGGCGGCGCTTGTCGCGCAGGGCCTGGGCAGCGACTACGGCGACTACGACCTCGCCGCGGTCGAGGCCTTCGCGGAGCAGACGCCGACGGTCGCGGTGCAATCGACCTGACCGGTTAGCCTGCCGCCGATGGGCGCGCACCCCTTCGACGAGTGGCAGGTCGAGCTCCACGGCCACCGGGTCATCTACCGGATCGCCGGCAGCGGGCCGCCCGTCGTGCTCGTCCACGGGATGATCAACTCGTCGCGACACTGGGAGGCGGTGGCGTTGCGCCTCGCCGCGTCGCACACCGTCATCGCCCCGGACCTCATCGGCCACGGCGACTCGGCGACCCCGCGCGGCGACTACTCGATCGGCGCCCATGCGGCGGTCATCCGCGACGTGCTGGCGGCCATCGGGATCGACCGCACCAGCGTCGTCGGCCACTCGCTCGGCGGCGGCGTCGCGATGCAGTTCTTCTACCAGTTCCCCCAGCGCGTCGAGCGTCTGGTGCTGGTCTCGAGCGGCGGGCTCGGGCACGAGGTGAGCCCGCTGCTGCGCACGGCCGCGCTGCCCGGCGCCTCGGCGCTGCTCGCGCTGGCGGCGCACGAGCGCGTGCTCGACGCGCTGGACGCGGCCGGCGAGCGGCTGCGCGCGAGCGGGCGCGGCAACGGCGTCTACCTGCAGGCGGTCGCCCGCGCGCTGCGCCCGCTGCAGCAGCCGGGCGCGCGCGAGGCGTTCGTCCACACGCTGCGCTCGGTCATCGACGTCCGCGGCCAGCGCGTGAGCGCGACCGACCGCCTGTACCTGCTCGCGCGGATGCCGACGCTGATCGTCTGGGGCGAGCGCGACCACACGATCCCGATCGAGCACGGCCGCGCCGCCCACGCCGCGATCCCGCACAGCCGCTTCGCCACGCTGCCGCGCGCGGCGCACTTCCCGCACCTCGAGGACCCGGAGGGGCTGAGCGCCGTGCTGCTCGACTTCCTGGCCACCACCCAGCCCGCCCGCCTAGACGACGCCGACTGGGGCGACCTGCTCGCCCCGCGCACGATCCGGCGCCGGCGGTCGCGCGCGGCGGCGGCGTGATGGTCGCCATCCGGCGCCCGCCGATCCCGCGCCCGCCGATCCCGCGGCCGCCGATCGGCCCCGACCCGCTGCGGCGCGTCCGCATCCCGAACGACCTCGCCTCGGTCACGAGGGTCGGCGAGGAGGTCGACCCGCGCGAGGCCGGGATGACCCGCGGGGCGGTCGAGCGCATCTGGACCGCGGCCCAGCGCGTGTATCGCAGCGGCGTGCACCCGGCGCTGCAGCTCTGCCTGCGCCGCCACGGCGCCGTCGTGCTCGACCGCGCGATCGGGCACGCGGCGGGCAACGGGCCGCTCGACGGCGACGACGCCCTGAAGGTGCCCGTCACGCCGCAGACGCCGTTCGTCATCTACTCGGCGTCCAAGGCGATGACCGCGGTCGTCGCCCACCTGCTCGACGAGCGCGGCGAGATCCACCTCGCCGACCGTGTCGCCGAGTACATCCCCGAGTTCGCCGCGCACGGCAAGGACGCGGTCACGATCACCCACGTGCTCGCGCACCGCGCCGGGGTGCCCAACCTCCCGCGGGAGGCGTTCGACCTCGACCTGCTCGAGAAGCCCGACGAGATCCTGCGCATCCTCTGCGAGACGCAACCGCGGACGCGGCCGGGCAAGCTGCTGTCCTACCACGCGGTCTCGGGCGGCTTCATCATCGC
>DASXRF010000380.1:0-16227 GCA_036506755.1 Solirubrobacteraceae bacterium
CGCTCGGTCGCGCCGGTGATCCAGCTCTCGAACACCTCGGCGGTCGCGCGGCGCAGCGGCTCGTTCGTGCTGGCGACCTCGAGCGCCACGGTGGCGATCGGGCACGCGTCGGCGTAGTCGGTCGCCTCGAGCGTCACGGCCGCGCCGGCGAAGAAGTCGCGCGTCCCGCTGACGTAGTCCTCGGCGTTGTCCATGACCATCTCGAAGAGCTCGAAGTACATCCGCCCCGAGCGGTGGATGACCTCGGCGCCGAGCTGTTCCTTGCCGCCGGGGAAGTGGTGGTAGATCGAGCCGAACGGCGCGTTGGCCTGCGCGACGATCTGCTTGAGCCCGGTGCCCGTGTAGCCGTGGCGGCGGAAGAGCTCGGCGGTCGTCTCGAGGATGCGGTCCTTCGTGGTGGTCGCCATTTGCGCTCGCCGCCAACAATAGCTACCGTCCAGCTAGAGCGATCTATCTAGCCGTCCCGGGAGGCGAAATGACCGACCACGACCGCCGCCTGACCGTTCTGCGCGCGCTCCTCGCGTTCAGCATCGTCTCGACCGCGCTGCACTACACGCACAACTTCGTCAAGGTCGACGACTACCCCGGCGGCTTCCCCGGCGACACGGCGATCCAGGTCGCGATCATCGTCTTCTGGCCGCTGCTCACGGCGATCGGCCTGGTCGGCTACCGGCTCTATCGCGAGCGCCGCTCCTACCCCGCGCACGTCTGCCTGGCGATCTACTCGGTCACGGGCGTCAGCACGCTCGGCCACTTCCTCAACGGCACGCCGGACATCCCCGCGTTCTTCTACGCGACGATCTTCACCGACGGACTCGCCGGCTTCTCGGTGCTCGCCTTCGTCATCGCCTCGGCGCGGGCGCCCGCGCCCACCGCTAGGGCGTCGGCGTCAGCTCCTTGAGCGCCTCGGCCGCCGCGCGCTCGCGCTGCACGCCCGCCGAGAGCGCGCGCACGTAGGCCCGGGCCGCCGCCTCGAGGATGTCGGTCGCGACGCCCTGCCCCGACGCCGTCCGCCCGCCGAGCTCGAGGACCACGCTGACCTCGCCGAGCGCGTCCTGCCCGCCGGTCACCGCGTCGACGCGGAACTCACGCAGCCGCGCGTCCAGGCCGGTCCCGGCGTTGATCGCCCGGAAGATCGCGTCGACCGGGCCGTCGCCGGTGAACGATCCCTGGACGACCGCGCCGTCGGGCGTGCGCACCGCCACCGTCGCGTGCGGCGGGCGGCGCGAGCTGGCCTCGACGTCGAACCACTCCAGCGCGTAGCTGGGCAGCGACTCGCGCAGCTCGTCGGTCAGCAGCGCCTCGAGGTCCATCGCGGTGACCTGCTTCTTCTTGTCGGCGATCTCCTTGAAGCGCGCGAAGGCGGTGTTGAGCACGGCCCCGCTGACGCTGTAGCCAAGTTCCTCGAGCGCCTGGCGCAGCGCGTGGCGCCCGGAGTGCTTGCCCAGCACGATGTCGTTGCCCTCGAGGCCGACGGTGCGGGCGTCCATGATCTCGTACGTCGTGCGCTCCTTGAGCACGCCGTCCTGGTGGATGCCGGACTCGTGGGCGAAGGCGTTGCGCCCGACGACGGCCTTGTTGGGCTGCACCACGTAGCCGGTCAGGCGCGACACGAGCCGGGACGTGCGCGCCAGCTCGCGCGTGTTGACGTCGGTCGTCAGGCCGATCGAGTCGCGGCGGGTGTGCAGCAGCATCACGATCTCCTCGAGCGAGGCGTTGCCCGCGCGCTCGCCGATGCCGTTGATTGCGCACTCCACCTGGCGCGCCCCGGCCAGCACGCCCGCGAACGAGTTGGCCACGGCCAGCCCGAGGTCGTCGTGGCAGTGGACGCTGAGCGTGACGTCGCGCAGCGCCGGGACGAGCTCGTAGAGGCGACGCAGGTAGGCGTCGAACTCCTGGGGCATCGTGTAGCCGACGGTGTCGGGGATGTTGATGACGGTCGCGCCTTCCTCGATCGCGATCGTGCACACCTCGGCGGTGAACTCGACGTCGGCGCGGGTGGCGTCCATCGGCGAGAACTCGACGTCGTCGACGAGCGACTTGGCGTGCGCGACCGCCGCGCGCGCCTGGCCCTTGACGTCCTCGCGCGTGGACTGCAACTGGTGCGTGATGTGGATGTCCGAGGTCGAGATGAAGGTGTGGATGCGCGGGCGCTCGGCGTCCTGTACGGCGCCGTAGGCGGCGTCGACGTCGGCCGTGTGCGCCCGGGCGAGGCCCGTGATGACGGGGCCGTCGACCTGCCGGGCGATCGACTGGACCGCCTCGAAGTCGCCGGGGCTGGTGATCGGGAAGCCCGCCTCGATGACGTCGACGCCGAGCTTGGCCAGCTGCTGGGCGATCTCGAGCTTCTCCTGCGTGTTCAGCGAGATGCCCGGCGACTGCTCGCCGTCTCTCAGGGTCGTGTCGAAGATCTGTACTCGGTCCATCACGGTGCTCCTCTCGGGGTCTCGGTCGGCTTCTTCTCGTTGGGTTTGCGGCTGCGCGGCCGCCACGCGTCACTCCCCCCGGAGGGGGAGGAGGAGAAGAAGGGCGAGTCCGAAGAACGACCGCATCAGCGGGCGACCATACCACCGATCACGGGACCAGCACCACCTTTCCGACGTTGCGCCGCTCGGTGATGATCCGGTGCGCGTCAGCAGCCCGGTCGAAGGGCACCTCGTCGGAGACGACGGGCCGCAGCGAGCCGTCCTCGAGCATCTCGCGCAGCGGCGCGACGAAGGGCTCGAGCGTCTGGCGGTCGTCCCACAGCGTGAGCAGGTTCAGGCCGATCACGGCCTTCGACGCGCTCATCTGGTCGAGCAGGTTGAAGCCGCGCAGCATCCGCAGCGCCTGCGGCGCGGCGCGCACGAGGTTGCGCTTCTCGCCGCCGACCATCGACGAGGCACCGAAGGCCACCAGCCGCCCGCCGGGGCGCAGCAGGTCGTAGGAGCGCCGGAAGGAGGCGCCGCCGATCGCGTCGAGCACGATGTCGACCTTGGACAGCGTGCGCGGCAGGTCGTAGCCGAACGCCTCGTCGACGCCGTTGGCGCGGATCGCGTCGTGCTTGCCCGGCGAGGCGGTGCCGAGCACGTGCGCGCCGCGCCGCTTGGCGATCTGCGTGGCGGCCATCCCCACGCCGCCCGCGGCCGCGTGGATCAGCACGCGCTCGCCCGGTTGCAGGTTGCCGTAGGTGATCAGGGCCGCCCAGGCGGTCGCGTAGTTGACGGGGATCGCCGCCCCCTGCGCGAACGACAGGGTCTCGGGCAGCGGCACGGTGTCGCTCGCGCGCACGACGACGCGCTCGGCGTGCCCGCCGAAGCGCGTGGCGGCGATGACGCGCTCGCCGGTCCCCTGCACGACGCCGGCGACCTCGTAGCCCACGACCATCGGGGGCTTGGGCGCGTCGGGGTACAGCCCCATCCGGGCCATGACGTCGGCGAAGTTCAGGCCCGCCGCCTTGACGTCGACGACCACCTGGCCCGGCCCCGCAACCGGATCGGCGCGCTCCTCGACGCGCAGCACCGACGGGTCGCCGTGGCTGGTGATGACGACCGCGCGCATCGCGCGCGGGATCCTATTCCGTCCTAGTCGCCGGCGGTGACCGGCTCGAGCGGCGGAGCCGCGCCCTCGAGCAGGCCGGGCGGCGCTTGCTCCGGCCGGCGCCTGAAGAAGTCTCGATACCACGCCATGGCCAACAGCATGAGCACCACGCCGAGCAGCAGCGAGCCGATGCCGATGGCGATCGGGATCTGGATCCCGGCGATGGGCTTGGCGTAGCCCGCGTCCTCCTTCGAGTAGTCGATCAGCGCCTTGACGAAGACGCCGGCCATGATCAGCCCGCCGGCGAACGGCACCAGCCCCGCGTAGACGAGGTTGCGCGCGCTGTGCAGCAGCTCGCGCCGGTAGTAGACCGCGCACGCGATGCCGGTCAGGCCGTAGTAGAAGCAGATCGCGAAGCCCAGCGCGGTGATCGAGTCGCCCAGGACGTTCTGCGCGGGGTTGAGCGCGACTACCAGCGCCGTCCACGCGATCAAGAGCGCCCCCATCGTGAGGGTCGAGACGTCGGGGGTCAGGAAGCGCGCGTGGATGCGGCCGAACACGCGCCACATCCGTGTGCCGGAGTCGCCCAAGCGTAGGTGCCGATGCGCACGCTGCGCAACGGCGGTTTGTGCATTCCGGCGCACGGACGGCGGGCGCGCTCGCCGTAGGGTATGTCGCGCGAATGCCGCCACTGCCGACCGGACTGAGCACGGCCGACGCACAGGACGACTTCCTGCGCGCCAGGCGCCGCCAGGCGGTCTCGCGACTGGCCCGCTTCCTCAGCCGCGAGCGCGGCGACATCGACGTGATCCTGCCCTTCGACGAGGTCGTCGCCGCGCTCGGCCGGGTCAGCGAGCGCGACCTCGGGCTGCGCGCGATCCCGCTGGACTCGATCCTCGGCACGGTCGACCGGCGCAGCGGCTTCGACCGCGAGTTCCGCCCGACGACCTCGCGCGTGCGCACGCGCTGGGAGCGGATCGCCGCCGCGATGCGCCGCGGCGACCCCCTGCCCCCCATCTCGGTCTTCCGCATCGGCGAGGTCCACTTCGTCCGCGACGGCCACCACCGCGTCTCGGTCGCTCGCGCGCTCGCCCTTCGCGACATCGACGCGTTCGTCACCGAGGTCACCACGCGCGTGGGCGCCGACCGCGCGCTGCGCCTCGCCGACCTGCCCGCCAAGGACTACGAGCGGCTGTTCTCCGAACGCGTCCCCCTGCCGGCCGCGGCGCGCGAGCGCGTCCGGCTGACCGAGCCCTACGATTACGCGCGCCTGGCCGAGGGCGTCGAGGCGTGGGGCTTCCGCCACATGATGGACCGCGCCGAACTGCTCGACCGCCGCGACGTCGCGCGCGCCTGGTACGAGCGCGAGTACAAGCCGGTCGTCGCGATGCTGCGCGAGGCCGCGATGATCGGCGACGGCACCGAGGCCGACGCCTACATGCGCCTGGCCAACGAGCGCTACCGCCTGCTGCGCACGCACGAATGGAGCGAGGAGGTCCTCGCGCAGCTGCGCGAGGCCGAGAGTTAGGGCTCGACCGGCCAGCCGCTGCGCGCCCACAGCGGCATGCCGCCCTCGACGACGTGCGCCACGCGCTCGAAGCCGTGGCGCTGCAGCAGGCTGGCGCCGACCGCCGCGCGCTGCCCCGACGAGCACAGGACGGCGACCGGGCGGGCCGGATCCAGCGCGGCGGGCGGCTCGCGCAGGTCGTGGTAGGCGATGTGCACCGCGCCGGGGATGTGGCCGGCGGCGAACTCCGTCGCCTCGCGCACGTCGAGGAGCTGCAGGCCGTCGGCCGCCGGCCAACGCGCGTGCAGCTCGGCGACGGTCATGCGCTCGGTGCGCTGCACCGGCCGGCGCTCCTCGCGCCAGCTCGTCATGCCGCCGTGCAGGGCCCCGGCGATCCGCGTCACCCCCACGGACGCGGCGAGGTGCGCGGCGCGCCGCGCGTCCTCGTCGTCGCGCCCGACGAGCACGACCTTCTGCTCGGGCGCGACGAGCCACGCGAGCTTGGAGCCGAAGCCGGCGCGCAGGGCGGTGATCGCCACCGCGCCCGGGATGTGCGCCTCGTCGAACTGCAGCTCGGTGCGGACGTCGACGACGAGCGCCCCGGCGGCGCCGTGGCGCTCGACCTGGTGCGGCGTGAGCGGGTGGACGTCGGGCTCCTCGACGACGCCGGCGCCGCGATTGATCGCGACGATCCGGTGGAAGTTCGGCGGCTGGGGCCCGAGCGTGGCGAGCGCCCGGTCGACGAAGCGCTCCTCGTCCGTCTCGCGCAGCAGGTCGTTGTGGTCGCGCTCGAAGCCGATCGTCGAGGAGACCTTGAGGTCCATGCCCGGCCCGCCGCACAGCGACCCGCCCAGATGGCCGGGCCAGACCTCGGTCTCCGGGGCCAGCGCGAGCAGGCGCTCGTGCAACGAGTGGAACAGCCCGCGCGCGCCCTCCACCCGCTCGACCGCGAGGTCGGGCCGCGCGATGTCGCCGACGAACAGCGTGTCGCCGGTGAGCACCGCCCACGGCTCGGGCCCGCGCGCCGAGTCGACGAGCGCGAACGCGGTGTGCTCGGGCCGGTGCCCGGGCGTGTGCAGGGCGCGCACGCGCACGCAGCCCAGCTCGAGCTCCCAGCCGTCGTCGAACGGCTCGTGCGGGTACTCGGCGCCCGCCGCCCGATGGACGTGGATCGTCGCCCCGGTCGCCTCGGCCAGCAGCGCGTGGCCGGAGACGTGGTCGGCGTGGGTGTGCGTCTCGAGCACGTGCTCGATCCGGACGCCCGCGTAGCGCGCGAGGCGCAGGTACTCGTCGATGTCCAGCCGCGGGTCGACGACGGCCGCGACGCCGGCGTCCTCGTCGCCGATCAGGTACGAGGCGCAGCCCAGGTCGTCGTGCGTGACCTGCCGGAACAGCACATGACGGAGCCTAAGCTGTTGCGGCGGCCCGCTCGGTCAGCGACTCGCCCGTGCGCGGGTCGAAGAGGTGCACCTTGGTGGTGTCCATCCAGAGCCGCGCCGTGCCGTCCGCCTGGATGTCGCTGGCCGGCTCCAGGCGCGCGATCGCCTGGTTGCCGTCGCCGGTGCTCGGCAGGTCCGCCGCGCCCGCGTCGGCCGCCAGCTCGGCGAGCTCCTGGGTCTGCACCACCTCGCCGCCGTACTCGAAGTACGCGAACAGGTCCGACCCCAGCGACTCGACCAGCGTGATCTTCGCGTCGAAAGTGTGGCCCGGCTTCTGGCCGATCAGGCCGGCGTCCTCGAAGTCCTCGGGGCGCACGCCGAGCAGCACGTCGCCGCTGGCCGAGCCGCGCTTCTGCGCGGGCAGCGAGAACTCGCCCAGCGGGAAGCGCACGCGGTCGCCGTCGACGCTGGCCTGGAAGAAGTTCATCGAGGGCGAGCCGATGAAGCCCGCGACGAACAGGTTGACCGGGTGCTCGTAGAGCATCTTCGGGGTGTCGACCTGCTGCAGGATCCCGGCGCGCATCACGGCGACGCGGTCGCCGAGGGTCATCGCCTCGACCTGGTCGTGCGTCACGTAGACCGTCGTGGTGCCCAGCCGGTGCTGCAGGCGCGAGACCTCGGCGCGCATCTGCACGCGCAGCTTGGCGTCCAGGTTCGACAGCGGCTCGTCCATGAGAAATGCCGACGGGTCGCGCACGATCGCGCGGCCCATCGCCACACGCTGGCGCTGGCCGCCGGACAGGTTGGCCGGCTTGCGGTCGAGGTGCTGCTCGAGGTCGAGCACGCGCGCGGCCTCGGAGACCTTGCGGTCGATCTCCGCCTTGTCGACGCCGGCGAGCTTGAGCGCAAAGCCCATGTTCTCGCGCACGGTCATGTGCGGGTAGAGCGCGTAGTTCTGGAAGACCATCGCGATGTCGCGGTCCTTCGGCGCCTTCTCGTTGACGACCTCGCCGCCGATGCGCAGCTCGCCGTCGGAGATGTCCTCCAGCCCGGCGATCATGCGCAACGCGGTCGACTTGCCGCACCCCGACGGGCCGACGAGGATCATGAACTCGCCGTCCTGGATGCCGAGGTCCATGTGCTTGACCGCCTCGAAGCCGTCGGGATAGCGCTTGGTGATGTCGCGAAGCTCGATGTCAGCCATGGAAGTTGGGGCTCCTTACCCCTTGACGGCGCCGGCGGTGAGGCCCGCCACGATCCGCCTCTGGAACAGCAGGACCATGATGACGATGGGGACGGTGACGATCATCGACGCCGCCGCGATCGATCCCGTGGGCTGCTGGAACTGGGACGCGCCCGGGAACTGCGAGATCGCGGCGGGGACCGTCTGCGCGGCAGGCGTCGACGTCAGCGAGACCGCGAACACGAAGTCGTTCCAGGCGAAGATGAAGACGAGGATCGCCGTCGTGAACACGCCCGGCGCAGCCAGTGGCGCGATGACCTTCGTGAACGCCTGATACGGCGTCGCGCCATCGACCGCCGCCGCCTGCTCGAGCTCCCACGGGATCTCCCGGAAGAACGCCGACAGCGTGTAGATCGCCAGCGGCAGCGTGAACGTCATGTACGGGATGATCAGCCCGGGCCACGTGTCGAAGAGGCCCAGGTTGCGCCACATGTTGTAGAGCGGGCCGACGACCGAGATCGGCGGGAACATGGCGATGGCCAGCGCCGCCGTGAGGATCAGGGTCTTGCCCGGGAAGTCCAGGCGCGCGATGGCGTACGCGGCCATCGAGGCGAGCACGACGGCGATCAGCGTGGCGATGAGCGCTATGCCGATCGAGTTGCGCAGCGCGTCGGTGAAGACGCTCTCGTCGAAGATGCCCTTGTAGTTCTCCCAGGACCACTTCGACGGGACCAGCCGGCCGTCGTTGAGCGTCGTCGGATCCTTGAGCGACAGCATCAGGATCCAGAAGACCGGGAACATCGCGGCGATGATCACGACGAGGTTCGCCGTGCCCCAGCCGAAGTAGCGCCGATTCATGTCTCAATCCCCCCGCTGCTGGGACAGCGACGTGCCGAACCCCTTGACGAACAGGAACGCGATGAACGCGACGCACAGGAAGATCAGCACCGAGATCGCCGAGCCGACGCCGAGGTTCAGGCGGTTGAGCAGCTCGTTGTAGCCGAGCACCGACACGCTCTCGACGTTGGGGTTGTTCCCGTTGGAGATGATGAAGACGGAGTCGAAGATCCGGAACGCGTCCAGCGTGCGGAACAGCAGCGCGACGAGGATCGCGGGCTTCATCAGCGGCACCGTGATGCGCCAGAAGCGCTGCCACGCGCTCGCGCCGTCGACCTTGGCGGCCTCGTGCAGCTCCTCGGGGACGAGCGTCAGACCGGCGAGCAGCAGCAGCGCCATGAACGGCGTCGTCTTCCAGACCTCGGTCAGGATCACGACGACGTAGTTCCAGAAGCCCTCCGTGGTCGCCGTCGGGTCGAAGTCGAAGCCCAGGAGCTTCGGGACGAAGCCGCCCTCCGCGCTGGACCACGCGAAGCGCCAGGCGAACGCCGCCACGACGGTGACGATCCCGTACGGGATCAGCGCCGACGTCCGGATCAGCCCGCGGCCGAAGATCGCGCGGTGCATGACGAGCGCCAGGAGCATGCCGAGCACGAGCTCCAGCGCCACCGAGACGACCGTGATGAGCGCGGTGTGGCCGACGTCGAGCCACCAGAGCTTCGACGACAGGACGGTGATGTAGTTCGTCAGCCCGACCCAGGTCCGGTCGTCCGGGAAGCGCAGGTCGGCTCGCAGCAGCGACAGGTAGATCGCGTAGGCGATCGGATACGCCGTGACCAGGAGCATGACGATCGCGGCGGGCGCGCAGAGGGTCCAGCCGAGCTTGCGCTCCGCCTTCGCCCGCCCGGTGAGGACCTTGCGACGCGGTCGCGCGGGGGCCTCGACGGCGACGTCGCTCACAAGTCAACACCTCCCCGCGCGAACGAAGTTCGCGCAAGGCAAGTGCGAAGCGCTTGCCCGCTCATATCAGTCCCTTGGAGTCGAGGGCGTCGTTCAGCTTGCCGCTCAGGTCGCCGACGAACCCGTTGACCTTGATGCTCGACGGCGGCGAGACCGTCTTGGCGATGGCCAGCGAGACGTCGGCGTACGCCGGGGTCGGCGGGCGCACGGCGCCCTTGTCGACCGACTCACGGATCAGGTCGGCGAACGGGTAGTCCTTCTTGAACTTCGGGTCGTCGTAGATCTTCGCCAGCGTCGGCGGCAGGCCGCCGGCGGCGGCGGCCTCACGCTGGTTGGGCTCGTTGCGCAGGCAGGCGGCCGCCTCGAAGGCCTCGTTGGGGTGCTTGGTGTACGCGCCGACGCCCCAGTTGATCCCGCCGATCGGCGCCTTGCCCGGCTTGCCCTCCTCGACGCCCGGATACGGCTTCCAGCCGATCTCCTTGAAGATCTTCGGGTTGCCCTCCTTGGCGCTCGGATAGATGAACGGGTAGTTGAGCTCGAAGGCGGCGTTGCCCTGCTCGAAGGCGAGCCGCGCCTGGTCCTCCTTGATGACGCTCAGCGACGGGTCGGCGGCCTTGGACGTCGCCAGCTGGTGCATGACCTGGGCGGCCTTGCTCCATGCGGGACCCGGGGTGACCTTGTTGTTGGCCACGATCGTGCCGCCGGCCGACTGCACGAGGGAGTTGAACCACACGACGACGCCCTCGTACTGCGCGCCCTGGATCTCGATCCGGCCGGCCTTGGGCAGCCTGCTCGCCTGGGCGATCAGGCCGTCCCACGTGCTCGCGGGGTTCTTGACGAGGTCCTTGCGGTACCAGAGCAGCTGCGTGTTGGTGTTCGCCGGCGCGGCGTAGATGCGGCCCTGGTAGGTCGCCGTCGCGAGCGGGCCCTTCAGGGTGCCGGCGCGCAGCTGGCGCGCGAAGCGCTCGGGCCACGCCTTGATCCACTTCGCCTCGGCGAACTCGGCCGTCCAGATGACGTCCATGCCCATGATGTCGATGCTGTCGTCCTTGGCCGCGAGGCGGCGGACGAGCGACTGGCGCTGCTGGTCGGCGTTGTTGGAGAGCTTGTTGTAGACGATCTTGTAGCGCCCGCCCGAGGCGGCGCTGCAGCGCTTGGCGGCGTCCGTGAACGAGCCCGACGGCTCGTTGAACACCCACAGGTTCAGGGTTGCGCGGCCGCTCTCGCTTCCGCCTCCGCCGCATCCCGCGGCGATGAGGGCAGCCAGCGACAGCAATGCGGCGATACCCGACCCTCTGCGCATCCCCGCTCGGGCCGTACCCCACGACGGCCACGGTCAAAACGCACTCGACGAGCGCCCGGAAAGCGTCAGATCCCGTGCGCCTGCAGCCACAACTCGAGCACGCCAAGTTGCCACAGGTGGCTGGCGCCCGAGGGGGTGCGGTGGTCGTTGGGCGCGGCGAGCAGCCGGTCGATCAGGCCGGGCGCGAAGAGCTCGCGGTCGCGCGCCGCCGGGGCGGCGAGCGCCTCGCGCACGAGCTCGAGATAGGGCCCCTCGAGCTCGACGAGCGCGGGCACGGGGAAGTAGCCCTTGGGGCGGTCGATGACGGCGTCGGGGACGAGCCCGCGCGCGGCGTCCTTCAGGACGCCCTTGCCTCCGTGGTCGAGCTTGAGCTCGGGCGGGCAGGCGGCGGCGAGCTCGACGAGGTCGTGGTCCAGGAACGGCGTGCGAGCCTCGAGGCCGTGCGCCATGGTCATGTTGTCGACGCGCTTGACCGGGTCGTCGACGAGCATCACCTGCTGGTCGAGGCGCAGCGCCCGGTCCAGCGCCGTCCCCGCCCCCGCGCGCGCGAAGTCGGCGGCGACGAAGTCGCGGCTGACCGGCTCGTCGACGCGGAGCGCCGGCGCCAGCGTCGCGACGACCTCGGCGTGGCGGCGGTCGAAGAACGCGCGCTCGTAGGCGTCCAGCGCGTCGCCGTCCTGGCAGGCCAGCAGCGGCGGGTACCAGTGGTAGCCGGCGAAGACCTCGTCGGCGCCCTGGCCCGACTGGACGACCTTGACGTGGCGGCTGACCTCCTCGGCCAGCAGGTAGAAGGCGACGGCGTCGTGGGAGACCATCGGCTCGCTCATCGCGGCGATCGCCTCGCTGACCGCCGGGACGAGCCGGCGCTCGTCGACGCGCAGCTGGTGGTGGTCGGTCCCGAGCTCGCGCGCGACGAGGTCCGAGTAGGCGAACTCGTCGCCCTCGCGCTCGCCGACGTCGGGGAAGCCGATCGAGAACGTCTGCAGGCCGGCCTGGCCCTCGTCGCCGAGCAGCGCCACGATCAGGCTCGAGTCCAGCCCGCCGGAGAGCAGCACCCCGACGGGGACGTCGGCGACCATGCGCCGGCGGACCGCGGCGCGCAGGCACTCGCGGACCGCGTCGGCCCACTCCTGCGTGGTCAGCTCGCCGTTCTCGGGGTTGCGCTCGTAGCGCGGCTCCCAGTAGCGGACCTCGCGGCGCGCGCCGTCGGCCTCGACGACGAGCAGCGTCGCCGGCGGCAGCTTGCGCACCCCGCGCAGGATCGTCCGCGGCGCGGGGACGACCGCGTGCCACGAGAGGTAGTGGTGCAGCGCGACCGGATCGAGCTCGGTGTCCACGTCGCCGGCGGCGAGCAGGGCGGGCAGGGTGGAGGCGACCCGCAGCGAGCCGCCCGGCCCGTCGGCCAGGTACACCGGCTTGATCCCGAGCCGGTCGCGGCCGATGATCGCGCGCCCGCTCGCCCGCTCGACGAGCACGAAGGCGAACATGCCGGCGAGGTGCTCGACGAAGCGCTCCCCCCAGCGGTGATACGCCTTCATCAGCACCTCGGTGTCCGAGGTCGACGCGAACGAGTAGCCGTCGGCCGCCAGCTCGCGGCGCAGCTCCTTGTAGTTGTAGATGCAGCCGTTGAAGGCGACGGTCAGCCCGAGATGCGGGTCGATCATCGGCTGCGCGCCGCGCTCGGAGAGGTCGATGATGCTCAGCCGGCGGTGGCCCAGGCCGGCACCGTTGTGCGTCCACAGCCCCGCGCCGTCGGGACCGCGCGGCGCCATCGACGCCGACATCCGGGCCAGCGCCGCGGCGTCGGCCGGCCGCCCGTCGTGGCGCAGCTCTCCAGCGATGCCGCACACCGCGTACCACCATGCCATACGCCGCGATGGACCGAGTGTCGGTGCGGTCTTGTACGCGTGGGCCATGTGACGCGCGAGCGCCGCGGGGAAAAGTCGCAGAATGCGGAGTTTCGACCTCCTGCCCGGTTACGCTCAGCCGCGCGTGCTGCTCGACCCGCCTCCGCTGATCGGCGTCTCCACCTCGGAGATGCGCATCCCCGCGCGGACGCGCAGCCTGGCGGAGTCCGAGCCGCCGATGCGCGAGCTCGCGCTCGGGCTGGCGTACCCGCGCTCGGTCGAGCGCGCGGGGGCGCTCCCGGTCGTGCTGCCGCCCATGGACCTCGACAACATCGAGCGCCTGCTCGACCGCCTCGACGGCGTGATGATCTCGGGCGGGCCCGACATCCACCCGTCGGCCTACGGCGCCGAGGAGCACCCCGCGCTCGGCCCGACGGAGCGCGACCTCGACGCCTTCGAGCTCGCGCTCGTCCGCGGCGCCGACGCGCGCGGGATGCCGATCCTGGGGATCTGCCGCGGCGAGCAGGTCCTCAACGTCGCGCGCGGCGGCACGCTCGTGCAGGACCTGCCGAGCGTGGTCGGTGATGAGATCGACCACCGCCAGGAGGTCGCCGGCCGGATCCCGACCCATCAGGTCGTCCTGGCCTCGGGCACCCGCCTCGAGGGCGTGATCGGCCGCCTGGAGCACGACGTCAACTCGTTCCACCACCAGGCGGTCGACCGGCTGGGCGAGCACCTGCGCGCCGTCGCGTGGGCGCCCGACGGCGTGATCGAGGGCATCGAGGCGACCGACCGCGACTTCGTCCTCGGCGTCCAATGGCACGCGGAGTCGCTCTCCGAGCGCGAGGACCAGTTCGGCCTGTTCGGCGCGTTCGTCGCCGCCGCCGCGCGCTACGAGGCCGCCCGCGAGCGCCCGGCTGCCGCCTGACACCTGTAGGGTCCACACGATCGAATGTTGGGCCGGGGATCCTGGCCCTCAGTCCGCCTCCCTGCTCGCGACGTTGGGGTAGGGGTACCGGGAATGACCCTCACGGATGGCACTCCCAGCACCGTCGCGGCTTACGAGCCGCCGCCCGGCTACGACGAGGCCTTCAGCGCGCCCGGCGCGCCGCGGCCGCACTACGCCAAGCTCCTGGCCGCGCTCGACGGCTGCGATCTGGAGGCGGTGGCGGAGCGGATCACCGGCCACATGCGCTCCAGCGGGGCGACGTTCGGGGCGGGCGAGCTGTTCCGGCTCGACCCCATCCCGCGCCTGCTGACCGCGCGGGAGTGGGCGCAGCTCGAGGACGGGCTCGCCCAGCGCGTCCGCGCGCTCGACAGCTTCGTCGCCGACGTCTACGGCGAGCGCGACGCGGTCCGCCAGGGCGTGCTGCCCGAGCGCGTGCTCGACGGGATCGAGTTCCACGAGGACCTCGGCGAGGTCCCCCCACCGCCCGGATCGTGGATCGGCATCGCGGGGCTCGACGTCGTGCGCGACGCCGAGGGGTGCTTCCGCGTGCTCGAGGACAACGTGCGCACGCCGTCGGGCATGGCGTATGCGCTCATCGCGCGCCACGCGACCTCCGCGCACCTGCCCTACGACGGGCGCTGGCGCAACATCGCCGCCGAGCTGGCCACGTACCTGCGCCTCGTCATCGCCGCCGCGCGGCCGGAGCCCGAGGCCGGCGGGATCTCGGTCCTGCTGACCGACGGGCCGAAGAACCCGGCGTGGTACGAGCACGGCGTGCTCGCCGAGATGGGCGAGCTGCGGCTGACCCGCACCGAGGAGCTCGTGGTCGCCGGCGACCGGCTGGCGCTGCGCGACGGGCGCCGGGTGCAGGTCGTCTACCGGCGCACCAACGAGGACCGGCTGCGCGATGCGCGGGGCCGCCTGACCGACGTCGGCGAGGTGCTCTGGCCGGCGCTGCAGGCGGGCACGGTCGGGGTGGTCAACTTCTTCGGGACCGGCGTCGCCGACGACAAGCGCGTCTACCCGTACGTCGACGACCTCGTGCGCTTCTACCTCGGCGAGGAGCCGCTCGTGCACTCCGTCCCGACGCTCGACCTGGGCGATCCGCGAGCGCGCGCCGAGGCGCTCGAGCGCCTCGACGAGCTCGTCGTCAAGCCGCGCGGCGGCTTCGGCGGGATCGGGGTCGTGATCGGGCCGGCGGCGAGCGCCAAGAAGCTCGACGAGGCGCGCCGGGCGATCGAGGAGAGCCCCGGCGCCTTCGTGGCCCAGGAGACGATCCGGCTGTCCACCCACCCGACCGTCGTCGACGGGCGGCTGGTCCCGCGCCACGTCGACGTGCGGCCCTTCGTCTTCTTCGACGGCACCCGGGCGCGCGCGCTGCCCGGCGGCCTGACGCGCGTGGCGCTGCGCGAGGGCGAGCTCGTCGTCAACTCGTCGCAGGGCGGCGGAGGCAAGGACACATGGGTGCTACCGAGCTGAAGGCCGGATCGTGGGCGCGGTGGACGCCCACCGCGCCGTTCACGCTCGGCGTCGAGGAGGAGGTCATGCTGCTCGACCCCTGGACGTGGGGGCTCGCGCAGGCCATCGACGAGGTCCTCCCGCGGCTTCCCGGCGCGCTCGCCGCGCGGGTGACCGCCGAGACGCACGCCGGGGCGGCGGAGCTGGCCACCGGCGTCAACGCGACCGTCGGCGACGCGGTGCGCGAGCTGCGCGAGCTGCGCGCGGCGATGCGCGAGACGTGCGCGGAATGCGGGCTCGCCGTGGCCAGCGCCGGAACACACCCGTTTGCGGTGTGGCGCGAGACGGCGGTCTCCAGCGGCGAGCGCTACGAGGTCATCTACGGCTCGATGCGCGAGCTGGCGCGGCGCGAGCCGACGTTCGCGCTGCACGTCCACGTCGGCGTGCCCGACCCCGAGGATGCGATCCGCGCGGTCAACGGGCTGCGCGCGCACCTGCCGGTGCTGCTCGCCGTGTCGGCCAACTCGCCCTTCTGGCAGGGGCGCGACAGCGGGCTGGCGTCGGCGCGCACGCCGCTCTTCCAGGCCTTCCCCCGCGTCGGGATCCCGCGCCGGTTCGAGGACTACGCCGACTACGTCCGATCGGTCGACCTCCTGCTGCGCCTCGAGGCGTTCCCCGAGCCGACGTTCCTGTGGTGGGACGTGCGCCCGCAGCCGCGCTTCGGCACGGTCGAGGTGCGCATCATGGACGCGCAGGTCACGCTGCGCGCGACGGCCGCGCTCGCCGCGCTCGTGCAGTGCCTGGTCGCGGTCGAGCTGCGCCAGGGCGTGGCCGACGAGCGTCAGGCGACGCCCGAGGTGCTTGTCGAGAACCGGTTCCTGGCCGCGCGCGACGGCGTCGAGGCGGCGCTCATCGATCCGGTTCGCGAGCAGCGCGTCCCGGTGGCCGACCTGGTCGGGGAGCTGCTCGAGCTGTGCGCTCCTTACGCGCGCGAGCTCGACTGCGCGGCCGAGCTCGCCTCGGTGGAGGACCTGGTGCGCGACCCCGGCGCCGGCTACCAGCTGGCGGTGGCCCGCGGCCCCGACCGCCTGCCGGGTCTGGTCGCAGACTTGGCACACGAGTTCGCCACGGGTTAGGGTCGGCTCGCCGGCGTGCGAACGGGCACGCCGCCGGCCTCCCTCCACCCCATAAAGGAGCGCAAGAGCACCATGCGACGCAGGCTTCCGCTCGCCCTCGTCGGGGCATTGATGGCTGTCGCGGGCACCGTACCGAGCACCGCCGCCGC
>DASXRF010000381.1:0-8698 GCA_036506755.1 Solirubrobacteraceae bacterium
GGTCTCCGCCAACTTCAGCAACGCCGACGGCGCGTTCCACGGCGCGGCCGTCGACGCCCTGCTGAACAAGGACACGGCGGCTCCGGCGGCTCCGTCGGCCAGCGTCGCCTCCGGCACCTACACCTCAGCGCAGAACGTCGAGCTGAAGGCGGCCGAGGGCACGATCCGCTACACGACCGACGGCTCCGCGCCGACGGCCTCGAGCACGGCGTACAGCAAGGCGATCACCGTCAGCAGCACGCAGACCATCAAGGCGGTGGCGGTCGACGCCGCGGGCAACCTCAGCTCCGTCGCGTCGTTCGACTACACGATCGCTCCGCCGGCGGCCGCGCCGGCGCCGGCGCCCAAGCCCGCGCCTGTCGCACTGCCGAAGCTCAAGCTCGACGCGCTGACGGTCAGCAACCGGATGAGCCTCCGCTCGGCCCGCAAGCGCGGCATCCACGCGGTGATCTTCGCGCCTGAGGGTGCCAAGGTCGTCAAGATCCGCCTGCTGCGCAACGGCCACGTGATCACGCGGATAGTCCGCAAGGTCACCGGCGACGGCGTCATGACGGTGGCCCTGCCGAGCACCAAGAAGGGCCGCCGTGCCCTGCGCCGCGGCACCTACAAGCTCCAGGTGACCGCCGGCCAGAGCACGACCAGCTACGGCGTGACGAGCACGCGGACCATCCGCGTCCGCTAGCCCCGCGCACGTCACACCAACCGCGGTGAAGAGCCCGCGGCCGCTCCGGCGGCCGCGGGCTCTCGCGTTCTGTCTGCGAGTTCTTCCCTGTGCGAGCCCGAGCGGCTCGCCTAGCGTCCTCGGAGACGATGTCGCGGGCACGGATCGCTCACTCCCGGCGCGGCAGGGTGCCGCTGGCGGCTCTGGTCGCGGCTCTGCTCGCGCTGGCGCTGCCGGCCGGCGCGGCCGCCGACGACGAGGCGGCCGGGGTGCTCGTGCGCTACCGGTCCGGAACGACCGCCGCCGAGCGCGCGGACACGCGGCAGGACGCCGACGTCGTCCGCGAGGCCGGGCTGCCGCTGCCTCGCGTCGAGCTCGACCGGACGGGCTCGGGCACGAGCGTCGACCACGCGGTCGCCGCGCTCAACCGAGACCCCGACGTGCTCTACGCGGAGCCCAACCGCATCGTCCACGCCCTCCTCGCCGCCAACGACAGCCTGTTCGCCAACGAGTGGGGGCTCAACAACACGGGCCAGAGCGTGACCAACGCGCCGCCCACGCCGAGCCCGGTCGCCGGGGCCGACATTCACGCGCAGGCCGCGTGGGACCTGACGACCGGCGACCCGCACGTCGTCGTGGGCGTCGTCGACACCGGCGTGGACGCGGCGCACCCCGACCTCGCCGGCAACATCTGGACCAACGCGCGCGAGATCCCCGGCAACGGCAAGGACGACGACGGCAACGGGTTCGTCGACGACGCGCACGGCTGGGACTTCGTCGACGGCGACAACGCGCCGGCCGACGTCACCGCGGCCGGCGGCAACCCGGGCCACGGAAGCCACGTCTCGGGGACGATCGCGGCGCGCGGCAACGACGGGCCCGGGGTCAACTCGGGCGTCGCCGGCGTGACGTGGTCGTCGATGATCATGCCCGTCCGCGTGCTCGACCAGACTGGCTCGGGCACCTTGGCCGACGTCGTGGCGGGCTACGCGTACGCCGCGCGCAACGGGGCGCGGATCGTCAACGCGTCGCTCGGCGACTTCAACCCGTCGCAGACCGAGCGCGCGACGATCGCCTCGTTCCCCGACACGCTGTTCGTCGTGGCGGCCGGCAACGACAGCGCGAACACCGACGCCGGCGACCAGGCGACCTGCGCGAGCCTCGCCAACCCGCCGGCCTCGTGCTCGTTCCCGTGCGACTACGGGCTGGCCAACGTCGTCTGCGTCGCGGCGACCGACCGCGCCGACCAGCTCGCGAGCTTCTCGAACTTCGGGTCGCGCTTCGTCGACCTCGCAGCGCCCGGCGTGACGATCTGGAGCACGGTCCCCGGCGGCTGGCGCAGCCTGAGCGGGACCTCGATGGCCACGCCGCACGTCGCCGGGGTCGCGGCGCTCGCGCTGGCCCGCGACCCGGCGCTCACCACGGCGCAGCTGCGTCAGGTGCTGCTCCAGGGCGTCGACAAGAAGGACTCGCTCAGCGGCAAGGTGGCCAGCGGCGGGCGGCTCAACGCGCTCGGCACGCTGACCGCCGCCGACGCGATCGCCCGTCCGCCCGCGCCTCCCGCCCCGACCCCGCCGCCACCGCCGCCTCCTCCCCCGGCCCCCGTGACGACCACGACGACGCCGGCGCCGTCGATCTCGACGCCCGCACCCGACCGGGTCGCCCCCCGGCTCGAGCTCACGATCCCGACCCGCGCGCGGACGGCCTCTGCGCTGCGCCGCGGGCTGCGCGCGGTCGCGCGCTGCTCCGAGGCCTGCACGCTGTCGCTGCGCCTCGTGCTCGACGCCCGCACCGCGCGACGCCTGCACCTGCGGCGCACGCTCGCCCTCACGACGCCGCGCGGCCTTGCGGTCGGCGCGACGAACACGCAGGTGCTGCGGCTCCCCCGGGCCCTCGCGCGCGTGCGCGCCGCGCGCCTGACGCTGCGCGTGCACGCGACCGACGCCGCGGGCAACGTCACGGCGCGCACCGTCGCCATCACGCTGAAGCGATAACGCTCGCGGGCGCGGATGCGCACCCGCTTATCCTTTTCCCGTGGCCGATCGTCTCGTCAGGCGCCTCTACCAGCGGCTCGGGCGCCGCTACCGGCTCGTCTTCCCCGTCGCGCAGGATCCGGCCGCGCTGGCCATCACGGCGATCGCGGTGGTGCTGCTGACCTCCTACTACCACCCGTCGGCCGGCGAGCTGCTGCGAATGCTCGCCGTGGGCTGGGTGTTCGCGATGGTCGCCGTCTGCTTCGCGTTCTGGCGCGGGCAGCCGTACCTGCAGCGCGTCGTGGCCTGGCAGGCCAACCCCGCGCCGAGCGCCGAGGAGTCGATCGCCGCCTGGGACGCCGCGACGAACTTCCCCATGCGCAGCTTCAAGGCCAATGCGCTCTTCGTCAGCGCGATCGCCGCGCTGCCGACGATCGCGTACATGGTGGCCACGCTCGGCCTGCCCTGGACGGCGGGACCGGTGCTCCTCGGGGCGACCGTGCTGCCGGCGGCCTACGCGACCGTCCTGAACTACTTCATCGCCGAGCTGCTCATGCGCCCGGTCGTCGAGGAGATCGCCGCCGCGCTGCCCGAGGACTTCCCGTTCTCAGCCAACGGCCTGCTGATCCGCAAGCGCCTGAAGATCCTGCTGCCGGTCTTCACGGCGTTCGTCGGCCTCGTGGTCGCCGCGATCATGACCGGCGAAGACGGCACGCGCGGGCTCGCGCTGAGCGTGGCCGCGGCGCTCGGCGTCGGGCTCTTCCTCTCGGTCGAGCTGACCGCGCTGCTGTCGCGCTCGGTGACGGCGCCGATCGCCGCCCTGCGCGTCGGGCTGGCGCGCGTGCGCGCCGGCGATTACAACGCCCGCGTACCTGTGGTGACGAGCGACGAGCTCGGCGAGCTGTCGCACGACTTCAACCTCATGGCCTTCGGGCTGGCCGAGCGCGAGCAGATGCGCGAGGCGTTCGGCACGTACCTCGACCGCGACATCGTCCCGCTGATCCTGTCGGGGAACTTCCCGCGCGAGGGCGTCGAGGTCACGGTGTCGATCATGTTCGTCGACGTCCGCGGCTTCACGTCGTTCGCCGAGCGCTCGAACGCGACCGAGGTCGTCGCCGCGCTCAACGAGCTGTTCGAGGTGATGGTGCCGATCGTGTCGCGCCACGGCGGGCACGTCGACAAGTTCATGGGCGACGGGCTGCTCGCCGTGTTCGGCGCGCCGGAGGGCTACCCCGACCACGCCGACCGCGCGGTGGCCGCCGGGCTCGAGATCGTGCGCGCGGTCAACCGCCCCGGGGCCGAGCTGCAGGTCGGCGTCGGGGTCAACACGGGGAGCGTCGTGGCCGGCTCCATCGGCGGCGCCGGGCGGCTCAACTTCAGCGTGATCGGCGACGCAGTCAACGTCTCGGCGCGCGTCGAGGCCGCGACGCGCGACACCGGCGACGACCTGCTCATCACCGCCGCGACGCGCGACACGCTCACACGCCCGCTGCCGCTGACGTCGCGCGGCACCGTGCCGCTGAAGGGCAAGGCGGAGCCCGTGGAGGTGTGCGCGTACGTCGCGGCGGAGGCCGGCCTCGTCGCCGGGCAGCGGGAGCGGGGTTAGTGCGGCGCGTCAACATCTCGGATCCGCCGTTCACGTACGACGCTGACGACCCCGAGGGCTTCCGGTCCGGGTACGCCAAGCTGGGACCGGACCTCGGCGCGCAGCGGACCGGCGCGACCGTCTACGACCTCCCGCCGGGACAAGCGCTCTGCCCGTACCACTACGAGTACGGCGAGGAGGAATGGGTCCTCGTCCTGCAGGGGCGGCCGACCGTGCGCACGCCGGAGGGCGCCGAGCAGCTCGGGCCCTTCGACGTCGCCTTCTTCCCGACCGGACCCGACGGCGCCCACCAACTGCGCAACGACACCGACACCGCGGTGCGCGTCCTCATGTGGTCGAACGTCGTCTACCCGACCGCGACCGCCTATCCGGACAGCGACAAGGTCGGGGTCTGGACCGGCGACAGGGCCGAGGACGTGATCGTCGTGCGCTCGAGCAAGGTCGACTACTTCCACGGCGAGCCGTGAGCGCCGGCTGACCGTCAGGCCGCGGGCGCGGCGCCCTTGGCGGTCAGGACGACCTCGTAGCTCTCGACCGACTCGATGGTCGCGTCGGACGGCGACGTCGCCTGCGTGCGCATCTGGTGGGCGCGCTCCGCGCTGGCGTCGAGCGCCTCGCGGCTGCTCCAGAGCGTGATCGACATCGCCCGCCCGTGCTCGCCGTCGGTGAGGAAGTACGCGTGGCTGAAGCCGTCGAGCCGCTCGAGCTCGGCGGTCACGGACTCGAAGCCCTCCCGCAGCCGTCCGGCGTCGCCGCGGTACCTGCTGACCCGTGCGTGCATGGCGTCCCCTTTCGCGAAGAGGCTGTGGACCTCTCCGAGTATGCCGCGGTCAACCCGCCGCCGCACGCGCAGTGACGACGCCGCGCAGGGTGTCGCGGATCTCGTCGAGCGACGCGCGCTTCTCCAGGTACACGTCGGCGCCGAGCCCGAGCGCGTGGTCGGCCATCGCGGCGCGCTCGAAGCCCGACAGGACGAGGATCGCCGTCCGCGGCGAGGTGGCCCGGATGCGCCGGATGGCCTCCAGGCCGTCGACGCGCGGCATCGAGACGTCGAGCAGGACGACGTCGGGGCGGCACTCCGAGACGCCGCGGGCGGCGCCGTCGCCGTCGCTGGCCTCGCCGACCACCTCGAGGTCGGGCTCTTGCTCGAGCGCGACGCGCACCATGTCGCGCATCTCGGTGACGTCGTCGCACAGGAACACGCGGATCGCGCGGCCCGCGCGGCGCTCCCCGGGCGCCAGAACCGCGTCGAGCGCGTCGGGCGGGCGCGGCGGCGAGTAGCGGAAGCCCTGGACCTCGTCGCCGCCGAGCTCGCGCAGCACGTGGTCCTGGGACTCCAGCTGGACGCCCTGGGCGACCGGCACGAGCTCCATGGCGTGCGCGAGGGCGATCAGCGCGGCGACGAGTGCGCGGGCGCGCGGGCGCTCGCCGAGCCCGACGACGTAGGAGCGGTCGATCTTGAGCACGTCGACGGGCAGGCGGCCGAGCGCCTGCAGTGAGGACGGGCCCGCCCCGAAGCGGTCGACGGCCAGTCCGACGCCCAGCTCCTTGAGCGTCTCCAGCCGGCGGGCGGCGCGCTCGACGTCGCTCATCAGCGCGGCCTCGGGGATCTCCAGGCACAGGCGCGAGGGCTCCACCCCGCTCGCCTCGAGCGCCGCGGCGACCGTCTCGACGAGGCCGCCCTGCGCGAGCTGAGCGCCGGAGAGGTTGACCGAGACGCGGCAGTCGGGGCGCACGCGCGCCTCGTCGACCCACGTGCGCAGCTGCACGCACGCCTCGCGCATCGTCCAGGCGCCGATCGCGGAGATCAGCCCGGTCTGCTCGGCGAAGGGCAGGAATTGCTCGGGCGGGATGAGGCCGCGCTCGGGGTCGCGCCAGCGCACGAGCGCCTCCATGCTGACGAGCGACGTGCGGTGCGTCAGCGACAGCTGCGGCTGGTAGTGCAGGACGAGCTGGCCGTCCTGCAGCGCGTGCTCGAGCTCGACGTGGCGGTTGACGCGGCGCACGGCGGGCGTCGGCGCCTTGTCGCCGAGGATCTCCCAGTCGACGCCGCGCTCGCGCGCCCGGACCAGCGCCGCGTCGGCCTTCTGGAGCAGGCTCTCGGGACGCTCGTCGGCGTCGGCCGGCAGCGCGATGCCGATGCGGCCGTTGACCAGCAGCGTGCGCCCGTCGAGCGTGAACGGCTCGACCAGCGCGGCGGCCATGCGCTCGGCGATGTTCTCGGCCGCCTGCGCGGAGGCGAGGTCCTCGGCGAGCACGGCGAAGCGGTCGGCGGTGAGGCGCGCGACGGTGTCGCTCGGCCGCAGCGCGGCCGACAGCCGGCGCGCCACCTCGACGACGAGCCGGTCGAAGCCGCGATCGCCGACGCGCTCGGCGCGCAGCCCGGCGCGGTCCAGCGCGAGCAGCCCGATGGCCAGCGGCGTGCCGCGGCGGCGCGCGCGCTTGGACGCCTGCTTGATGCGGTCGAGCAGCAACGTGCGGTTGGGCAGCGCGGTCAGCACGTCGTGCGTACCGAGGACGCCGAGCCCAAGCTCGTCCTGCGTGCGCTCGATCGCGTCGCGCACCGCGCGGGCCAGCGCGGCGGAGCTCGTGCGGCCCTTGACGACGAAGTCCTGCGCGCCGTGCTTGGCGACCATGCTGCCGGTGGCCTCGTCGCCCGCGCTGACGAGCACGATGACCGGCGCCTCGGGCGCGGTGCGGCGGATCTCGACCAGCGCGTCGAGGCCGCGCATGTCGGGCAGGCTGACGTCGAGCAGCACGCAGTCGGCGACGCGCTCCTCGAGGTGCTGGCACGCCTCGGCGACCGACTCGACGTGGATGACCTCGAACTCGCCCAGCGAGCTGTCGGAGAGCTGCTCGGTGATCAGCAGCGCGTCGCCCGGGCTGTCCTCGACGACCAAGAGCCGCAGGGCCTCGGTCATGGCGCGCCCGCCCCGTCGGCGACCGTGAAGTGAAAGACGGTGCCGCGCTGGGCGCCGGGCTCGACCCAGATGCGCCCGCCGTGGCGCTCGACGATCTTCTTGACGATGGCCAGGCCCACGCCGGTGCCCGGATAGGTGTCGCGCGTGTGGAGGCGCTGGAACATCTCGAAGACGCGCTCGCGGTTGCGCGGGTCGATGCCGATGCCGTTGTCGGCGACCTGGAAGTGCCAGTGGTCGTCGTCGCGGCGCGCGCGGATCTCGACGCGCGGGGCCGCCTCGCCGCGGAACTTCAGCGCGTTGGCGATGAGGTTCTGGAAGAGCTGCGCGAGCTGGACCCAGTCGCCGTGGACGGTGGGCAGGTCGGCCGCGAGCACCTGCCCGCCGGAGTCGGCGATCTGCTCGCCCAAGCCCTCGAGCACCTCGGCCAGCAGCGCCCCGACGTCGATGGCGCGCCATTCCTCGATGCGCCCGACGCGCGAGTAGGCGAGCAGGCCGTCGAGCAGCGCGCTCATGCGCTCGGTCGAGCGCGTCAGCGCGGCGAGCAGCCGCTCGGCCGACTCGTCGAGGTCGCCCGCGTAGCGCGACTCGAACAGCTCGGCGACGCCGCTGACGACGCGCAGCGGCTCGCGCAGGTCGTGCGAGACGATCGAGGCGAACTGGGTGAGCTCCTCGTTGGCGTCCGCCAGCGCGGCGGCACGGCTCTCGGCCTCGACGCGCGCCTCGTGCGCCTCGGTGAGGTCGATGCCCTGGACGACGACGTGGTGGACCTGGCCGTCCTCGCCGGCGATGGCGGTGCCGGCCCAGCCGATCAGCCGCGGCCCGTCGGGCGTGTCGTACCACGCCAGCGTGCGCTCGCGGCGGCCCTCGGACTTCGTCGCAGCGAACGCGCGGTGCAGGTCGGCGAGCTGCTCGGTGGCGATCAGCCCGCTGTCGAAGAGGTTGCGGCCGAGCGCCTCGGACGCGTCGCGGCCGGTCAGGCGCGCGGCCGCGGGGTTGAAGCGCACGATGCGCCCGTCGGGCTCGAGCACCATCAGCGGGCCGACGTGATCGACGACGGCCGCGAGGAGGTCGTGCTCCTCGTCCTCGGCGGGAGTGTGTTCGGATACTGGGCGCATGGTGACGGGGTCAGCCGGAGGCTCCGGCCTCAAGTATCCGTGATGCCGGCCGCCCGCCGGCCGGGTCACGCCGCGGCGGCGCCGAGGCGCAGCGCGGACAGGACGACGTGCGCGGGCCCGCTGTCGGCATGGCCGGCGAGCATCGTCGCGGCCGCGCCCCCACCGATGTCCTGAAGCTCGATGACCGGCGTGCGGCCGTGTGCGGCCCACCGGCGCAGCACCTCCGCCCGGCGGTGCTCGCGCAGGTAGGGGCACATGACGACGACGTCATAGGACCCCTCGCAGGCCGCGACGCTCTCGGCGCGGACCATGTGCACCATCGGTAGGTCGAGCAGCCGCCGCAGGACGGCGGCGCCAACCGCGAAGTTCTCGTAGAGCACGAGCACGCTGATGCTGGGATCGAGCATGCACCTGAGTATGGG
>DASXRF010000382.1:0-1847 GCA_036506755.1 Solirubrobacteraceae bacterium
GACGACGACAAGGGCGACGACGACCACCGCGACAACTGCCGCCGCCACGACGACGGCGAGCGCAGGCGCCACCACTGCGACGACGACGAGGACGAGGTCGACCGCACGGTCATCCGCCTCGGCGGCTGCAAGGAGTTCGACAAGGCGCGCGGCCGCGCGGTCTTCGAGGACTGGGACCACAGAGACGACGTCTTCCGCGTCACGGTGCACGACGTCGACCTGCCCGAGGACACCGAGCTGACGGTTCGTGTCGAGGGCCGGAAGGCGGGGACCTTTGAGCTCGACGACGAAGGCGACGGCCATCTGACGCGCCGGGACGACGACCTGCCGAAGTTCCTCCGCCTCGACGGCGACGAGCGCGTCACCGTCAGCCGGACGACCGACGACGAGGACGACACCAAGGTCGTTCTCTCGGCGGCGTGCGCAGACCACCACGGAGACGGCGACTGACCCCGACGGAGGAGGAGAGCACGTCACGCGGCGGCGGGATAGCCTCTCGCCGCCGATGGCGTCCGATCTGAAGCTCGGCCTCAACACCGGCTACTGGGCCGGCGGCCCGCCCGTCGGCATGCCCGAGGCGGTCGCGGAGGCCGAGCGCCTGGGCTTCGACTCGATGTGGTGCGCCGAGGCCTACGGATCCGACGTCCTCACCCCGCTGGCCTGGTGGGGCGCCGCGACCAAGCGGCTCCGGCTCGGCACGGCGATCATGCAGATGTCGGCGCGGACGCCGGCGGCCTCCGCGATGGCCGCGATGACGCTCGACCACCTGTCGGGCGGGCGCTTCATCCTCGGGCTCGGCGTGTCGGGCCCGCAGGTCGTCGAGGGCTGGTACGGCCAGCCGTTCGGCAAGCCGCTGGCCCGCACCCGCGAGTACATCGCGATCGTGCGCAGCATCCTCGCCCGCGAGGGGCCCGTGACCTACGAGGGCGAGCACTACACGCTGCCCTACCCGGACGGCACGGGGCTGGGCAAGCCGCTGAAGTCCTCGATCCACCCGCTGCGCCCCGACGTGCCGATCTTCCTCGGCGCCGAGGGCCCCAAGAACATCGCGCTGGCCGCCGAGGTCTGCGACGGCTGGCTGGCGCTGTTCTACTCACCGCACCACCAGGACTTCTACCGCGACGCGCTCGCCGAGGGCTTCGCCCGCGACGGCGCCCGCCGCTCGTTCGAGGACTTCGAGGTGTGCGCCACCGTCCCGGTGGTCCTCGACGACGACGTCGAGCGCGCCGCCGACGCGCTCCGGCCCATGTACGCCCTGTACTTCGGCGGCATGGGCGCGCGCAACCGCAACTTCCACGCCGACGTGCCGAAGCGCATGGGCTACGAGGCGCAGGTCGAGAAGATCCAGGACGCCTACCTCGGCGGGCGCAAGGACGAGGCGGCGGCGCTCGTCCCGACCGAGCTCGTCGAGAAGCTCGCCCTGGTCGGCCCGCCGGACAAGATCCGCCACGACGTCGAGGCCTGGCGCGACTCGCTCGTCACCACCCTGCTCGTCTCGGGCGACGCGACGACCCTGCGCCGCGTCGCCGACGTCGTGCTCGGTTAGCCGCCCTGCTTCCCCGCCAGGTCGGTGATGTCGCTCGTCTCCGACGCGGGCGGCGGCTCGACCGCCTCGCGCGCCCCGAAGTCGTAGAGCTCGATGGTGGCCGTGACCGGCTCGCCCTTGACCTGCTGGGTGACCTTCTGGCGCCGCAGCCGGCCGGCGTCGTCGATCCATACCTCGACGGGGACCGTGCTCTGGCCGGTGAGCTTGATGACGTTCTCCACGCTGCGCCGCGCCGCCGCCCGCTGGCTCGCCGGCGCCTTGTCGGCCGCCTTGCGCAGGTCGATCGTCGCGGTGTAGTGCG
>DASXRF010000383.1:0-4188 GCA_036506755.1 Solirubrobacteraceae bacterium
GTCGAGATCGCCGTCCTCGCCCGCGGGTCGGCGCGCGCGCGGACGCTGCTGTTGTGACGGCGGGCGGCGGCCCGCTGCGCGTCGCCCTCCTGAGCCCGGTGTACTGGCCGGAGGTGCGCCGCGGCACGGAGCGCTTCGCGCGCGAGCTCGCCGACGGGCTGCTGGCGCGCAGCCACCGCCCGCGGCTGATCACGGGCCACGCCGGCCGGCGGCCGCGCACGACGGTCGAGGACGGGCTGCCCGTGCACCGCGTCGTGCGGCTGCCCGAGGGGCGCCTCGAGCGGCGCATGTTCGAGCGCCACCTCACCCACGTGCCGTTCGCCTACGCCGCGCTGCGCGCCGGCGACGACGACCTCGCCCACGCGCTGCACCACACGTCGGCGCTGGCCGGCGCGCGGTGGAAGGCGCGCACCGGCCGGCCGCTCGTGCTCTCGGGCATGGGCATCCCGCACCGCGAGACGCTCGCGACGCGCCGCGGGCGCATCGCGGCGGTCCAGCGCGCGCTCGCCGCCGCCGACGCGATCGTCGCGCTCAGCGAGACCGCAGCGCGCGCGTTCGAGCGCTGGCTCGGGGTGCGCCCGCGGGTGATCGCCCCCGGCGTCGACCTGCGCGCCTTCACGCCCGACCCCGCCGCCCGGGCCGACGCCCCGACGATCCTGTGCGCCGCCGACGCCACCGAGCCGCGCAAGCGCGTCGCGCTGCTCGCCGAGGCGTTCGCGCTCGTGCGCCGCGAGCGGCCGGCGGCCCGGCTCGTGCTCAGCCGCCCGCGCGCCGGGCCGCCGTTCACGGCCGCCGGGATCGAGTGGCGCGACCTCGACGACCGCGCGGCGCTCGCCGCCGCCTGCCGCGAGGCGCACGTCGCCGCGCTGCCGTCGGTGGCCGAGGCGTTCGGGCTGGTGCTCGTCGAGGCGCTCGCCTGCGGCACGCCGGTCGTCGGCTCGGATCGCGACGCTATCCCCGAGGTCGTCGGCGGCGACGAGCGCATCGGGCGCCTGTTCGCGGGCGACGAGGCGGGCGCGCTCGCGCGCGCGCTGCTCGAGGCGCTCGACCTCGCCGCCGACCCGGCCACGCCCGCGCGCTGCCGCTCGCGCGCGGAGGCGTTCTCGATCGACCGCTGCGTCGACGCCTACGTCGATCTCTACCGCGAGCTGCTCGCCGGAGCGTGCGCAGCGAGCGGTTAACGGCGGCCGGACGAAGCCGCTCGGCATCGAAGGCGCCGGCCGGACGCCAGGCGCCGTGGTACACCTTCGCCATGGCCGGACACTCCAAGTGGGCGGGGATCAAGCACAAGAAGGCGATCGTCGACGCGCGCCGCGGCAAGCTGTTCACCAAGCTCGCGCGCGCGATCACCGTCGCCGCCAAGGAGGGCGGGGGAGACCCCGAGGGCAACCCCGCGCTGCAGCTGGCCATCCAGAAGGCCAAGGACGCCTCGATGCCCAAGGACAACATCGAGCGCGCGATCGCCAAGGGCACCGGGGCGGGCGCCGACGCCGAGGCGCTCGAGTCGGTCGTCTACGAGGGCTACGGGCCCGGCGGCGTCGCGATGCTCGTCGAGGCTGTCACCGACAACCGCAACCGCACCGGCGCCGAGATGCGCCACGCCTTCAGCAAGCACGGCGGCAACCTTGGCGAGCCCGGCTCGGTCGCCTACCTGTTCGACAAGCGCGGGCTGATCATCGTCGACGCCGAGCGCTACACCGAGGACGACCTGCTGCCGGCGATCGAGGCCGGCGCCGAGGACATCGCGGTCGACGAGGACGTCTTCGGGGTCCTCACCGAGCCCGGCCAGCTGACCGCGGTACGCGCCGCGCTCGACGAGGCCGGCGTCGAGATCGAGCAGGCCGAGGTCACCCAGCGGCCCAAGTCGCTCGTCCCGCTCGACGCCGACGGCGCGCGCAAGGTCCTCAAGCTCGTCGAGGCGCTCGAGGACAACGACGACGTCGACAACGTGCACGCGAACTTCGACGTGCCGGCCGACGTGATGGAGCAGGTCGCGGGCTAGACGCTCTGGCGGTACTCCGCGACGCGCAGGCCCAGCCGCTCGTCGTCGAACTCGCGCATGAGCGACCAGCCCTCGCGCTCGTAGAACCGGCGCGCCCGCGCCTGGCCGGCGGGGGTGAAGAGGCGCATGGCGCTGTAGCCGCGCGTCCGCGCCTCGGCGACCGCCCGGGCGAGCAGCTCGCCGGCCAGCCCGCTGCCGAAGTGCGGCGGGCGCACGAACATCTGCCACAGGTGCGCCAGCCCGTCCTCGGGCTCCGGGTGGGTCGACAGGCCGGACGGCAGGAAGCTGACGTGCCCCGCCACCGCGCCGTCCTCCTCAGCCACCAGGCAGAACGTCGTCGGCGCGGCCAGGCGCCCGGCCATCGCCTCGACCGGCGGCATCTGCGGCTCCCAGTCCGGCGGCGCGAAGCCGCGATAGCCCTCGAAGCCCTCCGCCATGACGGCGACCAGCGCGGCGGCGTCGGCCATCGTGGCCGGCCGCAGAGCGATCACGGCGCCTCCAGCGAGCGCGCCGCGTCGACGACCGCGCGCCGCGCGTCGTCGCGCTCGATGCCGAGCGCGCGCAAGAGGTCGACGGCCGTGGAGCGGATCTGCCCGACGAGCACCGAGACCGAGAGGTTCGCCGTCCGCTCGAGCACGAGCGTGGCGTGACCGGCGGCGCGGACGGCGGCGTCGCGGACCTCCTCGAAGGCGTCGCCCGCCTCGAGCTCGCGCCCGAGCGCGCGGACCGCGGCGGCGAGCTCGCGCACGGCGAGCGGCACGTCGGGCGGGACGTGGTCGTCGAGCAGCAGCGCCCGCACGGCGCCGCGCGCGAGCACCCGCACGTTGCGCACGGCGAGCTCGAGATGCGCCGCGGCGCCGGCGTAGAGCGCCAGCGTGGTCCGCGCCCCCCGCCGTGGCGGCGCCAGCCGCGCCGTCTCGACGCCGGCGGCCACCGCGTCGTGCAGCGTCGCGGCGAGCGCGTCGGCTGCGCGCGCCCGCTGGAGCGCGGCCTCGGCCCGCTCGGCGTCACGTGTCTCCAGCCCGTCGGCGATGTCGTCGAGCGCCCCGGCGAGCTCGTCGATCAGCGGCCCGGCGGCGCGGCGCGCCCGCCCGACGACGTCGACCGGCAGCAGGTAATGCACGCCGAGGCCGATGACGCCGCCGGTGAGGGCGTCCAGCCCCCGGGAGAGATCGATTCCGCCGTGCGGGGGAGCGAGCGCGGCCACGAGCACCGCCGAGCTGGCGGCCTGGCCGACGAGCAGCGGGCTCCCGCCCACCAGCAGCGCCGCCGCCATGGCCAGCGCGACGAACAGCGCGATCTGGAGCGTCCCGTGGCCGATGGCGGCGGTCAGAAGGTCGCCGACGAGGACGCCGAGCGACACCCCGACGACCATCTCGAGCGTCCGCCGCCCCCGCGCGCCGAGGGTGACGCCGAGCGAGATCGTCGCGGCGATCGGGGCGAAGAACGGCCGCGGGTGGCCGATCACCTCGCGCGCGAAAAGCCAGGCGAGCGCGGCGCCCAGCGAGGTCTGCGCGATCGGGAGCGCGCTGGCCGCCAGCCGCGCGCCGCGGGCGCGCAGCGAGGCGCGCGAGCGCCGCGCGGCCTCGTCGATGAGCTCGTCGCCGCGCGCGGCGAGGCTGCTGGCGGTCAGGCGGGCGGGGCGGCTCGTGGCGCCAACCTACCGCCGGACCGCAAGTCTCCGGACCCTCGTGCGTTCGGAGCACCATGCTCAGATTCCTCGCGCGTGGCGCCGCGGGCGCTCTGCTCGCCGTCGCGCTTCCCTCAACGGCGGTGGCGGCCACGCCGGCCGTTCTGACGCCGGTCGCCCGCACGCTCTCGGCGGCGACCGCGGTGCCGCGCACCTGCGACCGCGCGCCCCAGGCCGGGCGCGGGCTCGCCACGACGACGTACACCGCGCCCATGTCCGGCTACGTCACCGCCCGCCTGCGCGCCGCCTCCGGCGACTGGGACCTCCTGCTGCGCGACGGCGTCACGCATCGGCGCGTCGCCGCGTCCCAGGGCTTCCGCTCGACCGAGGTGGCGGGCGCCTGGGTGCGCGCCGGCGACCGCGTGGTCGCCGAGGGCTGCCGGCGCTCGGGGCGCTCCTCGGCGGCGAAGGTGAGCTTCACGCTCGCCGATGTCGCGGCGCCCAAGGCCGGCGCCGCGCCCGAGCTCGTGCGCGTCTACGGCGACCCGCGCAAGAT
>DASXRF010000384.1:0-11980 GCA_036506755.1 Solirubrobacteraceae bacterium
AGACCGAAGCGAGAGCAGATGCGCCCCAAGCCTGCCAAGGTCCTGATCGTCGCCACCCGGACGGCAGCATGCCCGGAGCTCGTCGACGTCCTGACCCGCCGCGCCGCCGAGTCGCCGGCGACGTTCACCCTGCTGGTCCCGGCCACACCGCACGGCTGGGCCTGGCTGGCCGACATGTACTCCGGCGGCGTCGACGCCGAGCGCTACCTCGAGGCGGCGGTCGAGCGCTACCGCGCCGCGGGCCTCGAGCTGGCCGGCGCGCGCCTCGGCGATCCGGACCCGCTGGCGGCGGTCATGGACGCCACGCACTTCGACACGTTCGACGAGGTCGTCCTGTCCACGCTGCCGCGGCACCTGAGCCGGTGGCTGCACGTCAGCCTGCCGCACCGCGTGGGAGCGGTGACCGGGCTGCCGGTCACGCACGTGATGGGTTCGCAGACGCGCCTCGCCGACCGCGCCGACGCGCGCCGGCCCGCCCACGTCCGGCCAGGGTCGCACTCCGTCTACCTCGACGCCCAGGGCGCCGCGCGCGTGCTCCGTCTCGACGAGGCCGCCGCCGCGAGAGGCATCGGGCAGTGAGTCGCCCGGGGGGAGGGTCGACCGGCGCCGGCGCGCCGGTCCGGAGCGCGTGGCGCGACGACGTGATCGCCGTCCTGGCCGGCGCGCTGCTCGTGGCCGGGCTGTTCGTCGACGGCTGGCATCACGTCGCCCTGCCGAACGGCCACGACGCATCATTCTTCACGCCCTGGCACATCCCGCTCTACGCCGGGTTCAACGCGTGCGCCATCTGGACGATCACGCGCAACGCGCGGCTGCGCGAGATGCTTGCGCCGCAGCGCGGTTCCTCGCGGGCCGCGGCGATGGGGCCCGCGGGACTGGGTTGGGTCGTCGTCGGGCTGGCGATCGCCGCGATCGGCATCGTCGGCGACGCGATCGCCCGCAGCACCGGCGGGCGCGCCGACGGCGAGGCGATCGGCCCGCCCTTCAACCTCCTGCTCTTCGCGGGCGCGGCGGTCGTCTTCGTCGTCGCGATCCGCACGGTCGCCGGACGCACGCGGGCGCTGCGCGGCCATCCGGGGCGCGGCCGCGTCGACCGGCGCGTAGCCATCCCGGCGCTGGCGGCGCTCGGCGCCGCGGCGATCGCCTTCGTCGCCCTCGGCGGAACGTCGCCTCGCGAGCGCGATGACCGGGTGGGCTCTGCCATCGCGGCGCGCCCGGGCGCCACGACGCACCCGCGCGCGCAGGCCGACGCGACGTCGGCCGATGCCCGTCCCACCGCTTCGACGTCCTCGCGCGCGCACCGGACGACCGCCCGCCGGGCGGCACCGGGCCGCCACCGCACGGCCCGCCGGGCCGCGACCGCGGCACACGCGCGCCGCCTCAGCGCGGCGCACCACGCGCGGAGGCACCACGCGCGGAGGCACCACGCGCGCCGCGCGCACCGCATCGTCCCGACGCACCGGGTTGCCGTGCACCGCCGGCACCGCGCGGCGGCGCGGCCCGCGCCCCGCGCGCCCGCCCGGCGCCACCGGCGCCGTCCCGCGTGGCGGCCGGAGGTCGTCGCCGCGGCCCCGTCGGCGGCCCCGACGGTCGTGACGACGACGACCACGACGACGGTCGCCGACAGCCCGAGCGCGGCGCCGACCCCGGCGACGAAGCCGTCGGACCCGGTGACGACGCCGACCGGCGGCCCCACCCCCGTGACCACCCCGACGCCCACGCCGGCGCCCGCCCCGGCCGCCGGGGGCCCCGGCCCGGGCCGTCCCGGCCCCGGCTAGCGCGAGGAGATCGACGTGAGCACCGAGCACGAGTCCGCCCCTGCGCGCCCGAGCACCGAGCAGCCGCTGCTGGCGCTCGACGGCGTGATGCTGGCCGTTCTCGCCGTCGCGATGACGGCGGGCGCGGTCACCGGCCGCCGCGAAGCGGTGGAGGCCGCCTTCGCCGCCGCCGGCGCCTGGCTGCTGATCCGCCTCGCGCTGCACCCGCCCGCTCCGCGGCGGCGGCGCCCCGCGCCCCCTGCTCGCGTGCCCGCCGGGCCGCGCGGCTCGGTCGTCGCGCGGGTGCGCTGGGCGCTCGAGGCCACGCCGGTGGGCTACCGCCTGGGCCTCGCCGGCGCGGCGATCGCGGTCCTCGGGCTGATGGGCGACGTCGCCTGGCACGCCGGCTTCGGCGCCGACGGTGGCATCGCGCGGGTCATCGCCCCGTTCCACCTGATGCTGCTCGTCGGCGCCGGGCTGCTGGTCACGAGCCCGCTGCGCGCGGCGTGGGCGTCGAGCGACGACGAGGGGCGGCTGTCGGCGCGCCAGGCGCTCCCGGTCGTCGGCGGGCTGACGCTCGTCATCGCGCTGGCGCTGTTCGCGTTCCAGTGGCTGTCGGCCTTCGGCGACTGGAAGCCGGCCGTCACCGCCGCGGGCCTGCCGCCCGAGGTGCGCGCCGATCAGGCGGTCGTCCAGAGCCTCCAGACAGTCGTGCTCGCGCGGATCATCGTCACCGACCTCATCCTCGTCGGGCCCGTGCTGCTGGCCGTGCGGCGGTTCCGCCTGCCCTTCGGCAGCGTCACGCTGATGTTCACGCTGGCGGGGACCCTGAGCGCGGCGCTGCGCGGGCTGAGCCTCGCCGGGAGCGTCCTCGCCGCGTTCGCCGCGGGCCTGGTCGCCGACATGACGATCCGCCGGCTTCGCCCCTCGGCCACACGGACCGCCGCGTGCCGCGTCTTCGCCGTCGCGACGTCGCTGGCCTTCGCCGCCGCGTACGTGGTCGCGCTGGCCGTCGTGCACGGCCGCACCATTCCGCTCGACCTGGCCCTCGGAGCGATCGGCTTGACCGGGCTCGTGGGCCTCGCGCTCAGCGCCTTCGCGCTGCCGCCGGCCGCGCCCGAGGCGGTCGTCGAACCGGCGCCGGCGGCCATCGCGGCCGAGCCGGTCGTCGAGCCGGCCGAGGCGCCGGCCGAGACACTCGCCACGCCGCCCGCGCGGCGCCGCCCGCGCGACCCCGCCGATCTGCGCTTCGCCGCCCGGGTGACCGGCGCGGCGGGGGCGCGCGAGCACCCCGTCGAGGCGGCCGCCCTGTGCGCGCTGCTGCGCGGCACGCCCGGCGACGACGTCGCCGCGGCGTTCGACCCGCCGCTCGCGACCGGCGAGCTGGCCGCGCTGTGCCGCGACGTCGTGCGGCGCCACCGCGCCTGGGCCGAGCAGTCGCTCGGCCAGGTTGACGTCGTCTACCTCTTCCTCGAGGCCGTGAGCCTCCCCACGCGGCCCGACGGTACGGGCGAGCAGGACCTGCTCGGCGCGTGGGGCGTCACGCGGCACGGCAAGCGTGTGCTGCTCGGCTTGCGGACGGGCAGCCGCGATCGCGCCACCGCCTGGGGCGCCTTGGGCGCCGACCTCGTCGAGCGCGGGATGCATCAGCCCGTGCTCGTCGTGGCCGACGGCGCTCCGGGCGTGTGGCGCGTCATCCACGAGCTCTGGCCCGACGCCGGGATGCAGCACTGCACGCGCTCGGCGCTCGACGAGGCGTGCGAGAGCCTGGGCGAGCGCGAGCGGCGCGACCTGCGCTCGCGCGTCGGCACCGCCCTGGAGACCGCGCGGTCGGGCAGCGAGGCCCGCCACCGGCTCGAGGCGGTCGTCGCCGCCTTCCGCGGGGCCGCGCCGGCGCGCATGGCCGTCCTGGCGCGCCGCCTCGACCGGCTGACCGCCCACCTCGCCTTCCCGGTCGAGCACCGGCGGACCCTGCGCTCCGCGACGGTCCTGCAGCGCGCGCTCGCTCCGATCAAGGCGTCCGGCCAGCCGGTCGGCGCGCTGCCCGGCGACGCCGACGCCGTCGCGCTGGTGTGGGCCCTGCTCGAGCTCGGCGCCCGCACCGCCCGACGACTTCCCATGCCCCTTCACGCCGCCGCCCAGCTCGATCAGCTGCGCCGCCGGCACATCCCAACCACCGAGGCCTCGGCGGCACCCGAGGCGTGACGACCAGAGAGGACGTTTCGTGCACGCTCTGAAGTTCAACCCTCGACCCGCGCGGAGGATCAGGCTGCTGATCGCGGTCCTCGCCGGCGCCAGTCTGGCCGCGCTCGCGGTCGGCGGGCTGCAGCCGGCGGGCGCGAAGGGCGGTGGTGGCGGCGGAGGAGTCGCCCTCGCCTCGCTCAGCACCCTGCCGGTCCCGGCTCCGCCCGACGTCCAGCGGTTCATCAAGGACAGCTCCGCTGCCCGGAAACTGGGCAAGGCCCTCTTCTGGGACATGCAGGCCGGCAGCGACGGCAGGCAGGCCTGCGCGTCGTGTCACTACAACGCGGGCGCGGACAACCGCTCGCGCAACCAGATCAACCCCCGCGGCGGGAGCTTCAACTTCCGCGGCAAGGCGGCCAACGCTCAGCTGACGGCCGACGACTTCCCGCTTCACCAGCTGGTGAACCCCGACGACGCCGCTTCCGCGGTGAGCTTTGACACTGACAACGTGGTGGGCTCGCAGGGCGTCCTGCCCTCGCACTTCACCGGCGTCAGCGCCGGGAACCCGCTCGACCTCCAGAGCTTCGACGCGCTGGACCCCGACTTCCATGTCGGGTCCGTCAACGTGCGCCGGACAACCGGGCGCAACACGCCGTCCGTGATCAACGCGGTCTTCAACAACCGCAACTTCTGGGACGGCCGCGCGCAGAACGAGTTCAACGGGGTCAACCCGTTCGGCTCGCGTGACGCCGACGCCCGCGTCGGCCAGGTCAACGCGTCGGGCGGCGTGGACAAGGTCGCGATCAGCATCGCGAACTCGTCGCTGGCCTCGCAGGCCGACGGCCCTCCGGGCAACCCGGTCGAGATGTCCTCCGACGGGCGGACGCTGTCGGACATCGGCAAGAAGCTGCTGTCGGTGCGCCCGCTCGGGACCCAGCAGGTCAGCCGGAGCGACAGCGTGCTCGGCGGTGACGTGGACGCGTCCGGCCGTGGGCTCAGCACCTCGTACGCCGACATGATCCGCGCCGCGTTCCAGCCCGAGTGGTGGAACTCCAGCGACTCGGTGAGCGCGTCGAACGGAAACAGCTACTCGCTGATGCAGTTCAACTTCCCGATGTTCTGGGGGCTCGCGATCCAGGCCTACGAGTCGACTCTGGTCTCCGACCAGACGCCGGTCGACAAGTTCCTGGCCGGCGACACGACCGCGCTGAGCGCCGAGGCCCAGCAGGGCATGAGCGTCTTCGCGGGCAAGGGCGGCTGCGAGACCTGCCACGAGGGCCCCGCCTTCACGGATGCCACCGTCGCGAACGTCGCGGCCAAGGGCGTCGCGACGGGGGCCAGTGACACCGGCTTCCACAACATCGGTGTGCGCCCGACGGCGACCGACCCCGGCAACGGCGGATCCGACCCGTTCGGCCAGCCGCTGTCCGCGTCGCTGCTCGGCGGCCTGGCAGGCACCAATGTGGAGGGCTCGTTCAAGACGCCGGGCCTGCGCAACGTGGCGCTGACCGCGCCGTACTTCCACAACGGCGGTGAGCTGACCCTGCGCCAGGTGGTCGACTTCTACAGCCGGGGCGGCGACTTCGCCAACCCGCAGAAGGCGATCGGCGCGCTGGGCCTCACTGCGGCCGACAAGAACGCGCTGGTCGCGTTCCTCGACGCGCTGACCGACCCGCGCGTGCGGGACCAGTCGGCGCCGTTCGACCACCCGCAGCTGTTCGTCGCGGCCGGCGAGCAGACCAACCCCGACGGCTCGATCGTCACCGACGGCAATGGCCGGGCGGTCGACTGCTTCAAGGAGGTGCCGGCCACCGGCGCTTCCGGCGGCGCGCCGCTCGCACGGTTCCCGGCGTTCACGGGGCCGCCCTGCGACACCGCGCCCCCGCTGGGGACGGCGGCAAGCCAGCCCGCCGCGGGCTCCGGCTCACACGTCGAGACCAACACGCAGACGACCGTCAAGCCCGGCGCCAGGGCCGACTGCTCCGGCGCCGCGTGGATCACCCGCCTGGGTCGCCACGCGAAGGTCGGCCTGGTCGGCCTGACGTCCTCGCGCGTCGTGGCCTGCCTCGGACGCCCGACCGGCGCGGTCCGCTCCGGCTCGCGCCAGCGCTGGCGCTACGGCAAGGGCCTGGTCCTGCGCCTGACGAACGGCCGGATCACGTCGATCACCGTGCGCAGCCGCAAGTTCGCGGGCGCCCACGGGATCGGCTACGGCAGCTCGCTGGCCCGGGTGCGCAAGGCGCTCGGCCGGACCGCGTTCGACCGTCGCGCGAACGCGTGGCGGGCCGTGATCCGCGTGAGCTCCAGCCGCTACGCGAACGTCCAGGTCCGCTCGGCGCGCAGCAAGGTGACGCGCATCGACGTGACCCTGGTCACGGCGCGCTCGCTCGACTCCCTCGGCCGGCGGCTCGCCGCGAAGGCCTGAGAGGCGTCCTACCCCCCAGGACGAACGTGCGGAGGCCCCGGTTCGCCGGGGCCTCCGTCGTCTCCGGCGTCGGGGCGGGCGTCAGGTCAGGCTGCTCGGTCGCGTCCAGGCCATCGCGAAGCAGTTCGGCACCGGCTTGACCTCGGCGCGCTCGCGATAGGCCGTCGGCGGCTCGCCGACGATCTCGCGGAACGTCCGGCTGAACGTGCCGAGGCTGGTGAAGCCGACCTCGAAGCAGATGTCGGTCACGCTGCGATCGGTCTCGCGCAGCAGAAACATCGAGCGCTCGACCCGCCTGCGCTGCAGGTAGCGGTGCGGCGTCTCGCCGAACGTCGCGCGGAAGGTCCGGATGAAGTGCGCCTCTGAGACGTGGGCGATCCGGGCGAGCGCCTTGACGTCGAGCGGCTGGGCGTAGGAGCGGTCCATCGCGTCGCGCGCACGGAGGAGCCGGCGGTTGGACTCCTCGACGGCACGGCTCATCGGGTGAGGACACTAGAAGGAACGCGGACGGGCCGGCGCGCGTAGAAGGCTCGTATGCGGCGAGTGCATCTGCCTGTGTCGCTCGTGAGCAGGGTCGGCGGCGGCCCGGTCCATAGGCGCGACTACTGCGCGTAATCGGGCCACGGCAACGGGAAGAGGTGCCGGTACTCGCGCGCCTCGTCGATGACGCGCGCGACGGACGGCCGTGCCGTCAGCTCGGTGAAGTAACGCGTGAGGTTCGCGAGGCCGTCCTCGTCCCAGCGGTGCACGACGCGGGCGTAGTGGAGCGCCGGGGCGGCGGCGCAGTCGGCCAGGGTGAACGCCGGTCCCGCAGCCCAGTCGCCGCCCATCAGGTGCGCGTCCAGCAGGGCGTAGGCGCGCTCCAGCGCAGCGTGCGCCTGAGCGACGCCCTCCGGGTCGCCGCGGCCCTCCGGCCGCAGGTTGTCGCCGACGATCTTCTGCATCGGCGTCATGACGTGCGCGTCGGTCACGCGGTCCCACAGCCGCGCCTGCAGCGCCGGCGCCGGTTCGACAGGCACCAGCGGCGGCGCGTCACCGTGACCGTCGAGGTACTCGACGATCGTCGTCGACTCCGGCAGCGTCAGGCCAGCGGCGTCATCGACGAGGACGGGGATGCTGGCCATCGGCCACAGCTCGGCGAGCCGGGCGCGGTCCTCCTCGCCGCCGACGAAGTGGCGCTCGAAGGGCACGTCGCGCTCGTACAGGGCGATGAGCGCCTTCCAGCAGTAGGCGGCGAACGGATGCTCGTGCAGGGTCCGCGTCATCGGACGCGCGCCCCGGCGAGCAACCGCTCGAGCGCGTCGAGCAGTTTGCCCGTCCCGTGCTCCCGTTCGGCCGCGTCCCCGAGATCGTCGAGGAACGCGCCCTGCTCGGTGAACACGAGCCGCGTGCCGGCGCCGTCGGAGAAGAACTCGATCGTCGTCAGCGAGACCGAGACGAGGCGGTGGTCGTGCAGCAGGTCGTAGGCGAAGACGATCCGCTCGTTCTCGACGATGTCGTGGAAGCGGCTCCTGAAGGCGTTGTGCCTGCCCCCCGGCGAGCCGCCGCTGTTGACCTCGCCGCCGCCGACGCGGAAGTCGAGCTCCCACTCGGCGTCCGGCCAGTTGCCCGGGTTGGCGAACCACTGCCGCTTGAGCTCGGGGTCCGCGAACGCGCGGAAGGTCTGCTCCGGAGTGCAGGCGAAGCGGCGCTCGATCGTGAAGTCTGCGTGGGTGACGCTCACCCGGCCCCTCCGTATGTCGCGTTCAGAACCTCGCCGAGCCGGTCCAGGCGGTCCTCCCAGGTCGCGCGGTGGCGCGCGATCCACTGCTCGACCGACCGCATCGGCGCGGGCTCGAGGCGGCAGGTCCGGACCCGGCCGACCTTCTCCGAGCGGACGAGGCCGCTCTTCTGCAGGACGTCGATGTGCTGCACGACGGCCGGGAGCGACATGGCGAGCGGCTCGGCGAGCTCGCTCACCGACGCCGGCCCTCGGCTCAGCCGGACGACGATCGAGCGCCGGCTCGCGTCGGCGAGCGCGTGGAACGTCCTGTCGAGCATGGCGTCGGCGTCGGCGGCCACCGTCGTCACCGTAGCAAACAGTTAGGCAGTCGCTTAAGTATCCGGCTTCGATCTCGGCGCTGCGCTAGACCCCGAGGTCGGCAGCGATCAACGAGAAGACCGCGTGGTCAGCGCGTCGGCCTCGGATGAGGCGCGCCGAGCTGAGCACGCCTCCCGCGTGAAGCCGGCCTTCTCGACGACGCGGCATGACGCTGCGCTGGCCGGCTCGACTAGCGCCTCCAGGCGCACGAGCCGCCAACGCCACAAGAAGGCCCTGCTGAGCAGGGCTTTCGCGCGTGGGCGATGGTGGACTCGAACCACCGACCTCCTCCTTATCAGGAAGCTCAGGGCGTGCAACGCGGGATAGCGCGGGAGCGTCTGCCAGCCGGTTCGCCCGCACGGTCCGGCGTGGCCGCGTCCGTCGGTCGCTCCCGCGGTCACCCGCCTGTGCGGCGGCCTGTACGTGCTGTGTACGTGGCAGCCGTCCCGCCTCGGAGCCTGGCGGTGCGTCCTGGGGCGGTCGCGGGGCGCGCTGGATGCGCGTCCCCGTGCCATCCATTCACTCTTTGTCGTGGACGACCAGTGCCGCTCAGCGGCGTTGGTCGCCCGGGTCGGTGTGGGCCAGCCCGGACGTGACGTCTGCCGCTCGGCTTTCTCCCCTCGGTGCTGCTCCGCGAGCCGATCGGCGGCCGTGAGCGCGGCGGGCTGAGCGCCCCGGCACCGGCCTGAGCGACATCGGCGACGCCGAGCTGGTCCGGCGGGCGGAGAGCCGGTCAGCGGCTGCCGCGGAGGTCGAGGACTTCCCGACGCTCCGGGTCGGCCGCCCCGTGGTCGTGTGGGCGCCGGCGAGGACGCGAGCGCAGCGAGCGCCCGCAGCCGGCGCACGGCGGCGAGCGGAGCGAGCCGCCCTTGAAGACGTAGAGAAACTCCTCACCCGAAACCCTCCGGACGCTCCGGCCGCTCCGGCCGATCGCCTGCTTCGGGAGAACTCGGCCGGAGCGTCGTGAAGTCCCAGGAGATGCTTGACGGATCAGTCTCGGGAGATGCTTGACGCCGGCCGAGGGCCGCGGGCAGCTGCGCGCTCTTCGTGCGAGTGCTCCTCCTCGTCGAGGCTGTCGGGTAAATGCGCCCCGCGCCTAAAGCGTGGGGAACTCGCCGCTGATCAGCGTCAGATCACAGCTCATGTCCCACCGCACTCCGGGCAACGCCTCGCTTTTGCCGGCGCTGTCCCAACGCCGGTGGTTTTCCCGACAGCCTCCGTCCATTGCGGCAGCGCAGAGGCTGCGCCGCAGCCTCTGCGGCGAGCCGCTACCGACCTTGCTCGACGTAGCGGCGATGCCGAGAAATGGTCAGCCCGCGAGCGGGCCGGCGTCGGGCCGCTCGTACATGTACCGGGCGCATGTCGAGGCGATCCAGCGGTTCGTCGCGCGGCGCGTGGCGGATCCGTACCTCGCGGCCGATCTGACGGCCGACGTCTTCCTCGCCGCCATCGACGCCGCCGCCGGCTACCCGGGCCAACCGCGGCGCGCCTTCTGCGTGGCTGTTCGGTGTCGCGCGCAACGTCGTCGCTGCCGAGTACCGGCGTGCCACGCGCGAGCGCAGCGCGCCCGCCCGCGTCGAGGGTCGTCGGCTGCTGGCGGGCGACGACATCGAGCGCATGCAGGAGCGACTCGACGCCGCCGCTCAGGCCCGGCGGCTCTTCGGCGCGCTGTCGCGGCTTCCCGAGGCCGAGCGGGCGGTGTTCGAGTTGGTCGCGCTCGACGACCTCACCGTGACCGAGGCCGCGGTCGTGCTCGGGGTGCGGCCGGTCACCGCGCGAGTACGCCTGCACCGCGCCCGCGGCGCGCTGCGCCGCCAAGTCTTCGATGACGCATCCGCCATCTCTCATCCTCTGGAGGCCTCATGAGCCCCACGACCTTCGAAGACCGTCTGCTGAGCGAGCTGCGCGCGGTCGTCGCGGCACGCCCCGCGCCCGCCCCCACGCCCGCCGTCGCCAAGCGCTCGCGGCGCCCCGCGCGGCTGCTCGTCGGCGCCGCCGCGGTGGCGGCGGCGACCGCGACGGCGGTGGTGATCGCCGGCGGCGGCGGCACGGCCGCGCCCGCCTTCGCGGTCGAACGCCAGGCCGACGGCAGCGTGGACGTCGAGATCAACAGCCTGCGCGACGCCGATGGCCTGGAGGAGAAGCTGCGAGCGGTCGGCATCGCGGCGGTCGTCGACTTCACGCCCGCCGGCAAGACGTGCCGTCAGCCCCGCGGCCGCGCGGCGACCCGGCCGCACAGCGGTCCGCACACGCTCGGCCTGCGCGTGCGCCCGGACGGCTCGGCGAGATTCACGATCGGGCGTGGCGACGTGCAGCCCGGCCAGACCCTCGTGATCACAGCAGCCAAGGTGACCGGTCTCACCTCGCTGGGGACGCAGATCGTCGAGGGGCCGGTCGCGCCGTGCGAGCTCATCGACGCGCCGATGCCACCCGCGGCCCCGAGCGGCCGGTCGACGGGGCCCGAGCAGGGCCACTCCAGCAACAGCGACGAGGATGGCCCCTCGACGCACGTCGGGCCGTAAGGCGAGCGCTGAGTCGACAAGACGCGAAGGGAGCCATATGGCGCCCTTCGCCCTGGCCGCTTCTTTGCGCGAGTTCGAGAAGGGCCCCGCGCCAAGCGACCGGCTCGGGCTGCACCTCGAAGCTGACTCCGCCGCGATCGTCTCCGTGGACCGGCCCCGTTTGGTGGGTCTCCTCGCCGGTCACGCCAGGGTTCGGGTCTCGGGTTGCGACGCGGCGCGCGGCACGTGGCTAGGGACTCGCGCATCGCACTTCGGGCACAGGCGCTGGTCATGGGTCGCGGTTCATGAGCTGCGGGACGCGACGTCGAGTGAGTGCGGCAGCGTCCGCGACGTAGCTGCGGGGCGACCGATGGTTCGCGTGGCCTCGATGACGAGTTCATTGCGCACTGCCGTGATCGCCGCCGGCGCCGCCGCGACGACCGAGCGCAGATGGCCGCGCGGTAGCTCGAGGGCGATCCAGCCGCCGAGCGAGTTGCCGACCAGGTGCCTGTCGAGGCCCGCGTCGTCCATGTCATGCGCGACCCCCTCGGCGATGGCGGCGAGCGAGACCGGCGCGCCGGGCGGGAATGGCGGCCCGTGCCAGTGGCCGAGCGGCGAGACGTCGAGCACGTCATGGCGCGCTTGGAGCCCCGGCAGGACCGGCGCCCCGCCGCCACGTGCCGGAGAAGTCGTGGAGATGATGAGGAGTTCGCCGGTGCCGGCGTGGTGGTCGGCGGCGCTCAGCTCGGCCACGCGTTGTCGAACGTCCCCCTCATGACGGACTACACCGGTTACGGACTCGGCACCCGCGCCCGCGCGCGCAGCTGCCCGGCCCTGCTCGGCCCGGTCATGTTCCTCGTCGCCGTCGCGCTGGGGTTCCTCGCGCTTGGCACCTACCTCGGCCGCGACCTGGCCGTCGGCACGGCGCGGGTGATCTCGTTCGTCGGCCTCGGGATGCTGCTCGTCGCGTCGTTCGGCGGCGAGCGCTTCCGGATCGGTTCGTTCGCCATGGGGTGGCTGTTCGGCACCGCGC
>DASXRF010000385.1:0-4677 GCA_036506755.1 Solirubrobacteraceae bacterium
GCGTGACGCCGCCGGTGACCCGGCCGGATCGCCGCGCGCCGGCGACGCCGGTCACCTCGCCGGTGCGTCCGGTCGCGGTGGCGACACCGCCGAGCGGCACGATCGCGCCGGCCCGCCCTGCGCCCGCCCACCGCACGCAGCCCGCGACCCACCGGCCCGCGTGGTCCGGGGGCAGCACGTCGCGCACGACCCCGCCGCCCGGCCAGGCCAAGAGCCCGCACACCCCCGCACAACCGAAGGGCGACACGACCGCCACGAACGGCAACTCGGCCGCCACCCCGGCCGCCGAGCGCAAGGCGGCGACCGACGCGACGCCGCCGCCCGGCCACGCCCCGGCATGAACGCGCCGCCCGCCGCCGCCCGGCGGCGCGCGTGGCGTCGCCGCAACCCCCGGGCCCACTGGGGTCTGCTGGCCTTCTGCCTCGCGGTCGTGCTCCTGCTAGTCGGCGTGCAGGGCCTGAGCACACGGACGATCGGCGCCAGCGGCACGCCGGTGGCGCATCCGGGCGCCGCCGAGCCGCTGGCCGGCGGCCCCTCGCTGCTCGCCGGCGAGGACCTCAGGGGCCACCGCGCCCCGCCGCGCCGCGTCGCGCTGAGCTTCGACGACGGCCCCGACCCGCGGTGGACGCCGCGCGTCGCGGCGGCGCTGCGCCGACTGCACGTCCCGGCCACCTTCTTCGTCGTGGGCAGCAACGTCGCCCGGCACCCGGGCATCGCCGGCGACCTGCACCGCCAGGGCTTCGAGCTCGGCGCGCACACCTTCACGCACGCCGACCTCTCCGGGCTCTCGCACACGCAGCTCGACCTGCAGCTCAACCTCACCGACGCTGCGATCGTCGCCGCCACCGGGGTCCGGCCGCGGCTGCTGCGACCGCCGTACTCGGCGACGCCCGACGCGGTCACCCCGCGTCAGCTCGTCGCGTTGCGCGACGTCGCCCGGCGCGGCTACGTCGTCGCGCTGAGCGACTTCGACAGCCGCGACTGGGAGCGCTCCGGCGTGCGCGCCATCCTGCGCGCCGCCACCCCGCCGGGCGAGCGCGGCGGCGTCGTGCTCATGCACGACGGCGGCGGCGATCGCGCCGAGACGGTCGCCGCCCTCGAGCGCCTCGTGCCGCTCCTGCGCCGGCGCGGCTACGAATTCGTGACGGTGTCGCGGCTCGCCGGGCTGTCCGCCGCGCAGGCAGAGCTGCGGGTGACCGGCTGGCCGCGGACGCGCGCCCGGCTGCTCGCCGTCGGCCTGGCCGCCTCGCGCTGGGTGACCGCCGCCCTCTTCGTCCTGGTCATCACCTCCACCCTCCTGCTCCTCCTGCGCGCGGCGATCGCCGTCGTCCTGGCCCGCCACCATGCGCGCAGCACGCGCGCCGCTCCCGGCGCCGCCGACCGCTCCTACGCGCCGCCGGTGTCGATCGTCATGCCGGCCTTCAACGAGTCCGTGGGCATCGAGCGCGCGGTCCGCTCGCTGGCCGGCGCGGACTACCCGGAGCTCGAGATCCTCGTCGTCGACGACGGCTCGACCGACGGCACCGGCGACCTCGTCGAGCGCCTCGGCCTGCCGGGCGTGCGCGTCCTGCGCCAGGCCAACGCCGGCAAGGCCGCCGCACTCAACCGCGGCGTGGCCGCCGCCCGGCACGACGTGCTGGTCATGGTCGACGCCGACACCGTCTTCGAGCCCGGCACGCTGCGCGCGCTCGTCGCGCCGCTGCGCGACCCGGGCGTCGGCGCGGTGGCCGGCAACACGAAGGTCGGCAACCGCCGCGGCCTGCTCGGCCGCTGGCAGCACGTCGAGTACGTGATGGGCTTCAACCTCGACCGCCGCCTCTACGACCTGCTGCGCTGCATGCCCACGGTCCCCGGCGCGATCGGCGCCTTCCGCCGCGGGGCGGTGGCCGACTCCGGCGGCGTCTCGACCGCCACGCTGGCCGAGGACACCGACCTCACGCTGGCCATCGGGCGCGCCGGCTGGCGCGTCGTCTACGCCGAGGACGCCCGGGCGTGGACGGAGGCGCCCTCCTCGCTGGGCGCGCTGTGGCGCCAGCGCTACCGCTGGTCCTACGGCACGATGCAGGCGGCCTGGAAGCACAAGCGCGCGTTCCGCCGGCTGCGCGACCGCTCCGAGCGGCGCATCGCGCTCGTCGGGCTCCCCTACCTCGTGCTCTTCCAGATCGTCCTGCCGCTCGGCTCGCTGCTCATCGACCCGCTCGCCCTCTACGGCCTGGCCTTCCTCGATCCGCTGCCGATCGTGTGCTTCTGGGTGGGCTTCAACGTCGTCCAGATCGCCGTCGCCTTCTACGCGTGCCGGCTCGACGACGAGTCGCCGCGGGTGCTGTGGTCGCTGCCGCTGCAGCAGTTCGTCTATCGCCAGCTGATGTACCTGGTCGTCACCGCATCGCTGGTCACCGCGCTGGAGGGCCGGCGCCTGCCCTGGCACCACGTCGAGCGCACGGGCGACGTCGAGGTGGCGGGCTGAGCGGCAGTCACGCAGCGCAGTACGCGGTCCCGACGACCTGGGCGACCGCGCGCGCGCCCCGCTTGGACAGCGCGTCGTCGTTGATCGCGACGACGGCCTGGCGGCGCCCGTCGGCGCTGTTGAACGCGTAGGTGAGATAGCCCGGGAAGTCGCCGTCGTGCCCCCACACGCGATCGGCGCACGACAGGCGGAACGTCGGCTCGAAGCCGAGGCTTCGCGTCTCCCACAGGCCCAGCCCGTAGTCCTCGCCGTCCACGCCCATGCTGACCGTCATCTGCATCGCGTGCAGCTCCTCGGCGCGCAGCACGTGGCCCTGCAGGAGCGCGCGGTAGAACTGGGCCACGTCGCCCACCGTGGAGACGATCCCGCCGGCCGCCCACGCGAGCGTGGGGCTGACCCCGGTCACGTCGATCAGCGGCTTGCGGCCGAAGCGGTAATAGCCGTGGGCATGGCGCCCGGCGATCCGCGGCGACGCGTCCAGGCTCGTCCGGTGCAGCCCGAGCGGGACGATCAGACGCTTGCGCAGCTCGGCGGCCAGCGAGTCGCCGGTCGCCGCCTCGACGACGAGGCCGAGCACGATGTAGCCGGTGTTCGAGTACGACCACCCGGCCCCGGGCTTGAAGCGCGCCGGGTGCTTGGTGGCCACGCCGACGAGCGCCCGCGGCGTCCATACGTAGCCGAGGTCGCCCTTGAGGTACGGCTTCAGGACGGTGCCGTCCCCGTCGTTGAGGTAGTCGAAGAGCCCGCTCGTGTGGTTGAGCAGCTGGCGGACGGTGATCGCGCCCCCGCCGGGCACGAGACCGGGGACCCACTTCTCGACGCTGTCGTCGAGCGAGAGCTTCCCCTCGCCGGCGAGCTGCAGCACGACCGCCGCGACGAACGTCTTGGTCAGGCTGCCGATCCGGAAGCGGTCGGTGATGCGCATCGGCTTGTGATGCGCGCGGTCGGCCACGCCCGTCGCGAGGCGCAGCGTGTGCGACCCGTCGCGCGCGAGCACGATGACCCCCGGGGCGCCGGCGTCGACGAGCTTCTGCATGTCGGTCGGCAGCGAGGCCGCGCGCGCGGGCGCCGCGCAGGCGAGCAGCGCCGCCACGACGCCGATCGCACAGGTTGAACGCATGGCGCGATCGTCTCAGGGCGCGCCGGCTGGCTTCGGGGAAGAAGCTGCCTTACGCCGCCGCGACCGCCGGGCCGCCCGCGCGCAGCAGCGCTCCTGCGTCGTCGGCGCTGAGCGGCTCGGCGAACAGGAAGCCCTGGCCCAGCTCGCAGCCCAGCCGGCGCAGCTGCGCCAGCTCGGCCGCGCCCTCGATGCCCTCGGCGACCGTGCGCAGCCCGAGCGAGTGGCCGAGCTCGAGAATCGTCTTCGCCAGCGCCGTTCCCTCGGGGCTGGCGTTGAGTCCGTCGACGAACGGCTTGGCCATCTTCAGCAGGTCGATCGGGAAGCGGCGCAGGTAGCGCAGCGAGCTGTAGCCCGTGCCGAAGTCGTCGACGGCCAGGCGCACGCCGAGCGCCTTGAGCGCGCGCAGGCGCTCGATCGTCGCCTCGGTGTCGTGCATCAAGACCGTCTCGGTGATCTCGAGCCACAGCCGCTCCGGCGCCAGTCCGCTGCGCGCGAGCGCGCGCGCGACGACCTCGACGAGGTCGGACTGCCCGAGCTGCTTGCCCGACAGGTTGACGCTGACCGACGTGCCCCACCGCTGCGCCTGCGCGCAGGACTCCTCGAGCACCCAGCGGCCGATGTCGATGATGAGCTCGGTCTCCTCGGCGAGCGGGATGAAGCTCAGCGGCGCCAGCAGGCCGCGCGTCGGGTGACGCCAGCGCACGAGCGCCTCGAACGCGGCGAGGCTCCCGTCGGCGAGCGAGACGACCGGCTGGTAGTGCACGACGAGCTCGTTGCGCGCGACCGCGCGCTGCAGGTCGGCCTCGAGCTCGATGCGGTCGAGGACCTCGGCGCGCATCGAGGGCTCGAAGAGCGCGCAGCGGCCCTTGCCCTCGGCCTTGGCCCGGTACATGGCCACGTCGGCGTTGCGCAGCAGCTCCTCGCCCCGCCCGCTGCCGACGACGACCCCGACCGAGGCGGAGACGAAGACCTCGCGGCCCCGGATCTCGAACGGCGGGTTGAGCGCCTCGATCAGGCGCTCGGCCACGGCCACCGCCTCGCGCTCGGAGCGGACGTCCTCGATGAGGACCGCGAACTCGTCGCCGCCGAG
>DASXRF010000386.1:0-15777 GCA_036506755.1 Solirubrobacteraceae bacterium
GCGACCGCGTCCTCGCGGTCGACCGCACCGGCGCGGTGGTCGACGGCGTCGAGCTCCTCGCCCTAGCCGCGCTGCATCTGCGTGAGCGCGGGCGCCTGCCCGGCCCGGGCGTCGTCGTGACGGTGATGACCAACTACGGCTTCCACACCGCCATGCGCGACGCCGGGATCGAGGTCGCGACGACGAACGTCGGCGACCGCTATGTCCTCGAGGAGCTGCGCGCGCGCGGCTGGTCGCTCGGCGGCGAGCAGTCCGGGCACGTGATCGAGATGGGCTTCAACGCCACGGGCGACGGCCTCGCCACCGCGCTGCTCACGCTCGAGGCGCTCGGCGAGCGCGACCTCGCCGAGCGCAGCGCCATGCGCAAGCTCCCCCAGCGGCTGGTCAACGTGCGCGTCGGCGACCGCGACGCGGTGATGGCCTCGCCCGGGCTCGCGGCGGCGATCGAGCGCGAGGGCGAGGCGCTGGCCGGCCGCGGCCGCGTCCTCGTGCGGCCCAGCGGGACCGAGCCGCTCGTCCGCGTGATGGTCGAGGCGCCCGACGCCGACGAGGCCGACGAGGTCACCGCACGCCTCGTCGACGCGGTCGAACACGTGGCCACTCCGGCGTAGCGACCCGGGGCGCCCTTGCTACCTTGAGGGCCGGATCGGGGCCGTCGAGGGCGGCCTCTCGTCGTTGTGGTAGGGGGTTTGCCCAATGTGCGGCATCGTCGGCTACGTCGGGCATCGCCCCGTCCAGGAACTGCTCCTCGAGGGGCTTCGCAAGCTCGAGTACCGCGGCTATGACTCCGCCGGGATCTCGCTGATCTGCGACGGCGAGATCGACTCGGTGCGCGCGGTGGGCAACCTCTCGCGGCTCGACCAGGCGATCGCCGAGCGCGAGGGCGGCGGCGTCGCGCTCGCCACCCGGCCGGCGACGACCGGGATCGGCCACACCCGGTGGGCCACGCACGGCCGCGTCAGCGAGGAGAACGCGCACCCGCACTTCGACACGACGCACCACGTCCACGTGGTGGTCAACGGGATCGTCGAGAACTACCTGGTGCTCAAGCGCCGGCTGGGCGACATGGGCGCGGTGTTCACCAGCGAGACCGACGCCGAGGTCATCGCGCACCTCGTCGCCCATCACCTGGCGACGGGCGATCTGGTCGAGGCGGTGCGCCGCGCGTACGCCGAGCTGGAGGGCCACTTCGCCTTCGTGGCCATGAGCCTGCATGACCCGCAGACGCTGGTCGGGGCGCGCAAGGAGTGCCCGCTGGTCGTGGGGCGTGGCGAGGGCGAGCAGTTCATCGCCTCGGCGGTTCCGGCCTTCCTGGCCCACACGCGCCGCGTGCAGGTGATCGACAACGGCGAGCTGGTCGTCCTGCGTCCGGACGGCGTGACGCTGCTCACGCCGGACGGCGAGGAGATCGAGCGGCCGGTCACCGAGGTCGATTGGGACGAGGAGACCGCCGAGAAGGGCGGCTACGAGACGTTCATGCTCAAGGAGATCCACGAGCAGGCCGACGCGGTGGCCGAGACGATCGCCGATCGCACCGCTCGCCGCGACGGGGTCGATCTGCACGACGCGACCGTGCTCGACGAGGCGCTGCTGCGCGAGGCGCGGCGGATCGTCATCGTCGCCTGCGGGACGAGCTACCACGCCGGGCTGGTCGGGCGCTACGCGATCGAGGAGTGGGCGCGCCTGCCGGTCGAGATGGACATCGCGTCGGAGTACCGCTACCGCAATCCCGTGGTCGGGCCCGGCGATCTGGTCATCGGCATCACGCAGTCCGGCGAGACGGCCGACACGCTGGCCGCGATGCGCCTGGCGCGCGAGCGCGGCGCCAAGGTGCTGACGGTGACCAACGTGATGGGCTCGCAGGCCACGCGCGACGCCGACGGCGTGCTGTTCACCCGCGCGGGGCTGGAGGTCGGCGTGGCGGCGACCAAGACGTTCGTCTGCCAGGTCGCCGCGATGTACCTGCTCGCGCTGCGCCTGGCCGAGCTGCGCGGCACGCTTCCCGCCGAGCGCATCGCCGAGCTCGTCGGCGCCCTCAAGCACCTGCCGCACGACATCGACGCGCTGGTGTCCGCGGTCAAGCCGCGGATCGGCGCGATCGCCGACGACTGGTGGCGCAGCGAGTTCTTCTTGTACCTCGGGCGGCACGTCGGGCTGCCCGTTGCGCTGGAGGGCGCGCTCAAGCTCAAGGAGATCTCCTACATCTCGACCGACGCCTACGCGGCGGGCGAGATGAAGCACGGCCCGATCGCGCTGCTCGACGACAACACCCCGGTCGTCGTCGTCGCCACCGACTCGCCGGTCCTCGACAAGGTCGCCTCCAACATGCAGGAGGTCCGCGCGCGCGGCGCGCACGTCATCGCCGTCACCACCGAGGGCAACGACGAGATCGCCGAGCACGCCGAGGTCACCCTCACCGTCCCGCGCACCGACTGGATGCTCCAGCCCGTGCTCGCCGTCGTGCCGCTGCAGCTGCTGGCCTACGCCATCGCGCGCCGGCGCGAGCTGAACGTCGACCAGCCGCGCAACCTGGCCAAGACGGTCACCGTCGAGTAGCGGCGGCGCCGCCGGGCGGGAGGCCCGCCCGGCGTCCGCTAGTCAAAAGGCCGGTCAGTTGGGGGCGGTGGCCGAGGTCACCGGCGGGGGCGTGGCCGGCGCCGGCTGCTGGGGTTCCTGGGCCGCGCCGCCGGAGCGCAGCTTGCGGACGGCGACGACGCCGGCGCCGGCAGCGGCGAGCACGACGGGCAGCCGGCGCACGCCCGGCGTGCGCTTCGCGGCCTTCTTGCCCGCCTTGTAGGCGGCGGTGCCCTTGGCCGCCTTGCGGGCGCCCTGGCTCGCGCCCTTGGCCGCCTGCCAGGCGGTGCCGAGCTTGAGCGCCTCGGTGAGCAGTTCGACCGCCTGAGAGCGGCGGGGCTTGCGACGGGGGATGAGCTTCATACGGTGAGCCCTACCCCGTTAGGGTGCCCGGCCATGCCAGGGGCCGGGATCGATCTGCTCGAGATCGACCGCCTCGAGCGCGCGCTCGAGCGCCGGCCGCGCCTCGCCGACCGGCTGTTCACGGCGCGTGAGCTGGCGTATGCGCGCGGCCGCGCCCGCCCGGCACAGCACCTCGCCGCGCGCTTCTGCGCCAAGGAGGCGGTCGCCAAGGCGCTGCGGCTGCAGGCGTGGTCGTGGCAGGACATCGAGGTCGTCGAGGGCCCGAGCGTCGCGCTGCACGGCGCGCTGGCGGCGCTCGACGCGCAGATCGACGTGTCGCTGACCCATTCACGCACGATGGCCGGCGCGGTCGCCGTCGTGCGATGACCGTGCCGCCGTGGCTCGAGCCGCTCTACGCGGCGCAGGAGATGCGCGACACCGACCGCTGGGCGATCGAGGACCGCGGCGTGCCGGGCATGGAGCTCATGGAGCGCGCCGGGGCAGCCGTCGCCCGCGAGGTCGCCGCGCTGCGGCCCGACGGGCCCGTCGCCGTCGTCTGCGGGAAGGGCAACAACGGCGGCGACGGCTTCGTCGTCGGCCGCCTGCTGCGCAACGCGGGCCGCGACGTCCGGGTCCTGCTCGCCGGCGAGGCCGAGGGAATCCGCGGCGACGCGGCCGAGGCGCTGCGCCGCCTCGGCGCGCCGCCCGCGCCGTTCAGCCCCGCGGCGCTCGACGGCGCGGCCGTCGCCGTCGACGCGCTCCTGGGCACCGGGTCGACCGGCGCGCCGCGCGGCGCGATCGGCGAGGCGATCGACGCGCTCGGGCGCGCGGGCGCGCCGGTGGTCGCCGTCGACGTGCCCAGCGGCGTCGACGCGTCGACGGGCGAGGTGGCCGAGCCGGCGGTGCGGGCCGACCTCACCGCGACCTTCCATGCGGCCAAGCCGGGGTTGTGGATCGCGCCGGGCAAGGAGCACGCCGGCGAGGTGCGCGTCGTCGACATCGGCATCCCCGCGGGCGCCCCCGTCGAGCCCGCGATAGGCCTCATCCGCGACGAGGTCCTGCTCGGCGTCCCGCGCCGGCTGGCGCCGGGCACGAAGTTCAGCTCCGGGCACGTCCTCGTCTGCGGCGGCTCGACGGGCCTGACCGGCGCGCCCTGCATGGCCGCCGAGGCGGCCATGCGCGCCGGGGCGGGCTACGTGACCGCGTGCGTCCCGGCATCGCTGAACGCGATCTTCGAGGTCAAGCTCACCGAGGTGATGACCCGGCCGCTGCCCGACGCCGACGGCGCGCTCGTTCCCGACGGCGCCGCGACGGTGCTCGGCGAGGCCGAGCGGCGCGGCGGCGCGCTCGTCCTGGGGCCGGGCATGGGCCGCGCCGAGCCGACGGTCGCGCTCATCCACGACCTCGCCGCGCGGGCGCCGGTCGCGCTCGTCGTCGACGCCGACGGGCTCAACGCGCATGCGGGCCGGCTCGATCGCCTGCGCGGCCGCGAGGCGCCGACCGTGCTGACGCCGCACGGCGGCGAGCTCGGCCGGCTGCTCGACACCGAGTCGGCCGCTGTCAACGCCCGCCGCCTGCACCACGCGCGCGAGGCGGCGCGTGCCTCGGGCGCGATCGTCGTGCTCAAGGGCGATGACACCCTCGTCGCCGAGCCCGACGGCCGCGTCGGCGTCAGCCCGGGCGGCGCGCCCGCGCTGGCCACCGCGGGGACCGGCGACGTGCTCTCCGGGGTGCTCGCGGCGATGCTCGCCAAGGGCCTGGACCCGTTCACCGCCGCCTGCGCCGGCGTGCTCCTGCACGTGCGCGCTGGGCGCCTGGCGGCCGCGCGCCAGGGCGGCCCGGGCGGCGTCGTCGCCACGGACGTGATCCACGCGCTCCCAAGTAGCCTGCAACTGTCATGACGACCGTGCGCGAGATCATGGACGCCGACCCGGTGACCGTCCGCCCGGACGACGACGTCGAGAACGTCCTGCACGTGCTGCACCAGCACGAGCTCCCCGGCGTGCCGGTCGTCAACGACGGCGGGCGCTGCGTCGGGATCGTCACCGAGGCGGACCTCATCATCTCCGACGAGCAGGGCGACCTGCACCTGCCGCACTACATCGAGCTCTTCGGCGGCGTCGTCTACCTCGAACCGCTGCATCGCTTCGAGGACCGCCTGCGCAAGGCGTTCGCCTCCAAGGTCCGCGACATCATGACCCCGGATCCGGTGACGGTCGACGTCGACGCGCCGATCGAGCGGGCCGCCCGCCTCATCGCCACCAAGAAGCACAACCGGCTGCCGGTGGTCGAGCACGGCCGCCTCGTCGGCGTGATCACGCGCGTCGACGTCCTCGACGCGCTGCACGGCGAGCGCGCCGCCTCCTGACCATGACGCAGCGGGCCGAGGCCCGGGTCGACCTGTCGGCCATCCGGCACAACTGCGCCCGGCTAATACGCGAGCTGCGCTCGGGCGCGGCGCTGTGCGTCGTGGTCAAGGCCGACGGCTACGGTCACGGCGCCGCGCCCGCCGCGCGAGCGGCGATCGAGGGCGGGGCGACGTGGCTGGCGGTGGCCGCCGCGAACGAAGCCGCCGCCCTGCGCGCCGCGGGCATCGACGCGCGCCTGCTCGTCATGGGCGCGCTGAGCCGCGAGGAGCTCGACACGGCGCTTGGCGCGGACGCGGACGTGGTCGCCTGGCGCGAGTCGTGGCTGCGCGAGGCGCTCGGCGACCGTCCGGCCCGCGTCCACGTCAAGCTCGACACCGGCATGGGCCGCCTCGGCACGCGCGACCCGGCCGAGGCCGACGCGGTCGCGGCCGCGGCCGGCGACCGGCTCACCGGCCTGATGACGCACTTCGCCACCGCCGACGAGCGCGGGGACGCCTTCTTCGGCGAGCAGCTCGATCGCTTCCGTGCGTGGGCGCTCCCCCACAAGGAGCGCCGCGGCGACCTCGTCCTGCACGCCGCCAACAGCGCTGCGACGCTGCGCGACGGCGGCGCGCACTTCGACATGGTGCGCTGCGGGATCGCGGTCTACGGCATGGACCCCTTCCACCAGGACCCGGCGACGCACGGCCTGCGCCCGGCCCTCGAGCTGCGCTCGTACGTGGCCGACGTCAAGCCGTGCGCGCCCGGGGAGAGCGCCGGCTACGGGCGGCGCTTCATCGCCGAGCGCCCGACGCGCATCGCCACCGTGCCGATCGGCTACGGCGACGGCGTGCGCCGCGCCCTGACCAACGCGGCGCAGGTCCTCATCCGTGGCCACGGCTATCCGCTGGCCGGCACGGTGAGCATGGACAACATCACCGTTGACGTCGGCGCCGCCGGGCCCGTGCAGCCCGGCGACCCGGTGGTGCTCATCGGCGAGGGCATCCTCGCCGAGGACCTGGCCCGCACGCTCGGCACGATCAACTACGAGATCACCTGCGCGATCACCGCGCGGGTGCCGCGAAGCTACGTCTCATGAGCGAGGCCCTGGAGCTCGCCCGCCGCGCGCTGACCGGCGCCGAGGCCTGGGTGGTCGGCGGCGCGGTGCGCGACGGGCTGCTCGGACGGCACACCGACGACGTCGACCTCGCGGTGCGCGGCGACCCGGGAGCGGCCGCCCGCGCGCTCGCCCACGCGAGCCGCCCCCGGCCGGCGGCGTTCGCGCTCTCCGACGCCTTCGGCGCCTGGCGCGTCGTCGGCCCCGGCCACGCGTGGCAGATCGACCTCACGCCGCTGCGCGGCGGCTCGCTCGAGGCCGACCTGCGCCTGCGCGACTTCACGATCAACGCGATGGCCGAGCCGCTGGGCGGCGGCGAGCTGGTCGACCCGACCGGCGGCGCGGCCGACCTGGCGGCGCGGCGGCTGCGCGCGGTCGCCGACCAGGCCTTCACCGACGATCCGCTGCGCACCCTGCGGCTGCCGCGCCTGGCCTGCGAGCTCGAGCTCGTCGCCGAGCCCGGGACGCTCGCGCTGGCGCGCGCGGCGGCGCGCGGGCTCGCGCGCGTCGCGCCCGAGCGCGTCTTCGCCGAGCTCAAGCGCATCGTCGCCTCGCCGCGTCCCCGCGCGGGCCTCGAGCTTGCCGGCGACCTCGAGCTCACCGAGCACGTCCTGCCCGAGCTCGGCGCGCTGCGCGGCGTCGAGCAGAACCGCTACCACCACGCCGACGTGCTCGGCCACACCTTCGAGGTGCTCGACGAGACCGTCGCCCTCGAGCGCGATCCGGGCGCCGTCCTCGGCGACGAGCACGGCGGCGCGCTGACCGCGCTGCTCGCCGAGCCGCTGGCCGACGAGGTCACGCGTGCAACCGCGCTGCGCTTCGGCGCCCTGCTGCACGACGCCGCCAAGCCGCAGACGCGGGCGACGACCGCCGAGGGCGAGACGATCGGCTTTCCGGGCCACGACGTCCTCGGCGCCGAGCTCAGCCGCGCCGCCCTGCGCCGCCTGCGCGCCAGCGAGCGCCTGCAGTCGCACGTCGCCGCGCTCGCCCGCCACCACCTGGCGCTGGGCTTCCTCGTCCACCGCGCCCCGCTGTCGCGTCGCGACGTCTACCGCTACCTGGCGGCCACCGAGCCCGTCGAGGTGGACGTCTCGCTGCTCTCCGTCGCCGACCGCCTGGCGACGCGCGGCCACAAGGCCGACGAGTCGATCACCCGCCACCTCGAGGTCGCCCGCTCGGTCGTCGGCGACGCGCTGCGCTGGCGCGACGCCGGCGGCGCGCCGCGCCCGCTGCTGCGCGGCGACGAGCTGGCCCGCGAGCTGGGCCTCGCGCCGGGGCCGGAGCTCGGCCGCCTGCTCGCCGAGCTGCAGGAGGCGCAGTTCGCGGGCGAGGTCCGCGACCGTCAGGAGGCGCTGGCGGTCGCGCGCTCGCTGCTGGCGCGGTCCTGATCGGCGGCCAGCTCGCGGACCAGCGCGTCCAGCACGTGCACGGCGTCGGCCAGGCAGTCCATCTGGATGTTCTCGGGGAGGTCGGTGGGCTTGTGGTAGTGGGCCGGCAGCTTGAGGTCGTCGATGCCGCCGAGCAGCATCGTCGGGTAGCCCGCGTGGACGGCGATCTGGGCGTCGGAGGCGAAGACGACGTGCAGGCCGCGGACGACGTCGATGCCGGCGCGGCGCGCGCACTCGGTCGCGAGGTCCTTGAGCGCGCCGTCGTAGAAGTGCGGCAGCAGGAAGCCCTCGGACTCGGGGACGGCCAGCCGCCCGGAGCCGAGGCATTCGAGCGCGACGACGGTGGTGGACTCGCGCGGCAGCGCGGGGAAATGGCGCTCGCCGAAGGCCTGCATGCCCTCCGACAGCGACTCCTCCGAGCCGGTGGAGACGAGCAGCACCCGGAGGCCCCGGACCGGCTCGTCGCGCAGCGCGCGCGCCAGCGCGAGCACGGCGGCGACCGCGCTGAGGTTGTCGTTGGCGCCGGGCGCGACCGGCGAGCGTGCGACGTCCGCCAGCGCCGCCAGCACGCCCACCGAGAGCCCCGCGCCCGCGCGCCGGCGGCCCAGCGCGACGAGCAGCGGCCCGAGCACGACGGCCCACATGAGCGGCGGCCAGCGGTTGGCGCGCTCGTGCAGCTTGGGGAAGCGGCGCGCGAAGGCCGCGATGGCGCGGGTGTCGAAGATCGCCCCGCCATGCGCGGCGTCGTGGTGGGCGACGACGACGACCGTCCGCGCGGCCTCCGGGTCGCCCGTCTCGGCGATGACGTTCCACGTGCGCCGCCGCGGCAGGAACGCGCGGCGAAACCAGCGCGACCGGTGGTCGAGGTCGTCGACGAGCGTCGCGAACGCCGCCGCCGCGAGCACCCGCCCGGCCGTGCGGCCGAGCGCCGCGCCGATCAGCGACACGACGTTGAGCAGCCCGAGCGGCCACCAGAACGTCCCGTGGGCGCGCTCGACCTCGATGCGCGCCTCCGCGCCGAGCTCGCGCAGCGACGCGGCGATCCACTCGGCGGCGACGCGCTCGCCCTCCGACGCGGACGGACGCTCGATGGCCGACAGGTGCCGGAGGGCCTCCTCCATGAGGTCGCGGTCGGGCTGCACGGACGCGGAAGCGTACGTACTCTTCCGCGACCATGGCCAGCGACCCCGACTGCCTGTTCTGCAAGATCGTCGCGGGGGAGATCCCGTCCACGCGCATCGACGAGGACGAGCGCACCGTCGCGTTCATGGACATCAACCCCGCCACTCGCGGGCACGCGCTGGTCGTCCCGCGCGAGCACACGCGCGACCTGCTGAGCATCGATCAGGACGAGCTCGCCGCGGTCGCCGCCGCCGCCAAGCGCCTGGCCGCGCGCGCCACGGAGCGGCTCGGCGCCGACGGGATCAACCTGCTCAACTCGTGCGGTCCCGCCGCCTGGCAGACGGTCTTTCACTTCCACGTCCACGTCATCCCGCGCTACGACGACGACCCCCTGCGGCTGCCGTGGGTCCCCGGGCCGGGCGACCCGGACGAGATCGAGGCCACGGCGCGCGAGCTCACGGCGTGACGGAGGGCCCCGTCCGCCTCGAGCGCGACGGCGCGCTCGCCGTGCTGACGCTCGACAGCCCGCCGCTGAACCTGTTCGACCGCGCGATGTTCGACGGGCTGACCGGCGCGGTCGGCGCGCTCGAGCGCGACGCGCCGCGCGGCCTGCTGATCCGCGCCGAGGGGCGCGCGGTCTCCGGCGGCGTCGACGTCCACGTCTTCGACGGCCTCTCGCCCGAGGACGCCGGCGCCCTGTGGACCGAGCTGCTCGACCTTGTCCATCGTGTCGAGGCGCTCCCGTTCCCGACCGTGTTCGCCGCGCACGCCCTCACCCTCACCGCCGCGTTCGAGCTGTCGCTGGCCTGCGACCTGCTGCTGGCCGCGGAGTCGGCGCGCTTCGGGCTCGTCGAGCGCGTGGTCGGGCTCACGCCGGCCATGGGCGGCACGCAGCGGCTGGCCGAGCGGGCGGGACCGGCCCGCGCGAGAGAGTTCGTGATGACGGGCGAGCTGTTCGAGGCCGCGACGCTCGAGCGCTGGAACGTCGTCAACCGCGTCCTGCCCGACGACGGCTTCGACGCGGCGGCGCGCGCCTTCGCGCGCGACCTGGCCGAGGGGCCGACCAAGGCGCACGCGGCGACCAAGGCGATCGTCCGCGGCTACCTCGAGGGCGGCGCGCGGCGCGCCGACCAGCTCGTCCCCCGCGCCGCCGGCGACCTGTTCGGGACCGAGGACCTGCAGGGGGCCGTGCGCTCGTTCCTCGAGCTCGGTCCGGGCCACGCGACGTTCGAGGGCCGGTGATGCTCGCCGAGGCGCGCGACGGCGCCTGGCTGGCCTACGACGTGCATGGCGAGGGCGAGCCGCTGCTGCTCATCATGGGCCTGTCGGGCTCGCGGCGGGCGTGGTACCGGCTGCGTCCCTGGCTGGTGCCCCGCTGCCGGACGATCGCGCTGGACAACCGCGGGACCGGCGACTCGGATCGCGTCACCGGCCCGCTGACCATGGACGACCTGGTCACCGACGCCGTGGCGGTGCTCGACGCCGCCGGCGTGGATCGCGCGCACGTCCTCGGGGTCTCGATGGGCGGCATGGTCGCCCAGCACCTCGCGCTCGACCATCGCGACCGCGTTCGCTCGCTCGTCCTGGGCTGCACGACCGCGGGCGGGCGCCGCGGCTCGCCGCCGTGGCGGCTGCTCTCCGCGACCGCCCTCCGGCCGGTCGTCGGCATCACGCGGACGTTCCCGCTGGTCGTGCCGGCGCTCTACGCCCGGACGACGCGCGAGCAGCACCCCCGCCGCGTGGAGGAGGACCTGCGCATCCGCCTGGCCGACGCCACCGACGTGCGCACGACGCTGGCCCAGATGACCGCGGTCGCGCGCCATGACACCCGGGCGCGCCTGGGCGAGCTGGCCGGCCTCGACGTGACGGTCATCCACGGCGCCGAGGACGCGCTCGTGCCGCCCTACGCGGGCCGCGCGCTGGCGGCGGCGATTCCGGGGGCGCGGCTGGTCATGATTCCCGCATGCGGCCACATGCTCACGACCGACGCCGAGGAGGTGGCGGCGCGCGCCGTGCTCGCGCACCTCGAGCGCGCCTCGTCGCGCTCGCCGGCGGCGGCCTGACCGCGCTCGCGCTGCTCGGCGGCGCGCTGGCGCACGGCGCCGAGCGCCGACCGACCGTGGTCCGCGACGCGACCGGTGACGTCGGGCAGGGCGGCCTCGATCTCACGCGAATCTCGGTCGGCCGCGCGCCGGACGGCCGGATCCGCGCGACGATCACGATGGCCGCCGCGTGGTCGCCGCGCGCCCTGCTGGCCGACTCCGGGCCGCCGGGCTCGATCTGCGTACGGACGTGGCTCGGCGGCCGGCGCCCGAGCGTCAGCCAGCCCGACTACCTCGTCTGCGCCACGGTCGGCGCGAACAACGAGCGCCTGAAGGCCGCAGTGTTCCACGAGCGCGCCGGCCAGCTGCCCGAGCGCGTCGCGCCCGCGTCGGCGACCAAGCCGAGCGCGCGCACGGCCGTCCTGCGCTTCGGGCAGAGCGCGCTGGGCCGTCCCGCCGCGCTGCGCTTCGCGATCGAGACGGCCCCCGGCGGCTGCCAGCAGCTCAGCTGCCGGGACACCGCCCCGGACGCGCCGCGCTCGGCGCGCCTGGCCTTGCGTTGAGACGTGACGCACCACACTCAAGTCCGCAACGCACCGGACCGATGAGCCGGGGGTGCCAGTCCCCGCTCGGCTGCTGCTCCTCCTGCCGCTGCTCGCGCTCCTCGCGATCTTCGCGCCGACCCCGGCGCTGACCCGCGCCGCGGCCCCGAAGGCCCCGCCGGTCATCGGCATCGCCGACCAGAAGCCCGCCTTCCTGACCGATCCCGCCTTCCTCGGCCTAGGCGTCAAGCACGCTCGCGTGGCCGTCGCCTGGGACGCGCTGAAGACGCCGTGGCAGGTCGACGAGCTCGACCGCTGGCTGAACGCCGCCCGCGCCGCGGGCGTCGAGCCGCTGGTCACCTTCGACCACTCGCGGCTCGCCGGACGCGAGCACGCCCTGCCCACCCCGGCGCAGCTCCAGGCGCAGTTCCGCGCCTTCCGCGCCCGGTACCCGTGGGTTCGCGTCTTCTCGACGTGGAACGAGGTCAACTGGCAGGGCGTCCGGCCGGAGCTCGCCGCCCGCTGGTACCTCGCGCTCAAGCGCGCCTGCCAGGCGTGCAAGGTCCTCGGCGCCGACCTGCTCGACCTGCCGAGCACCCCCACGTGGGTCCGCCGCTTCGTCAAGGTCGCCGGCCAGCCGCGCTACTGGGGCTTTCACAACTACGTCACCGCGAACCGATTCCAGACGGCGCTCCTCAAGAAGCTGCTCAAGGTCACGCGCGGTCAGATCTGGCTCACCGAGACCGGCGGCCTCGTCGCCCGGCGCAACAAGTCGAAGATCTCGCTGCCGCAGGGCACCTCGCACGCCGCCAAGGTCACCCGCTTCATCCTGCGCGACATCGCCAGACTGAGCCCGCGGATCGCCCGGGTCTACCTGTACCAGTGGGACTCCGCGTCGCCCACGGACACCTGGGACTCGGGCTTCGTCGGCAGCGACGGCACGGCGCGTCCCGCGCTCGGCGTCCTCAAGCAGATCCTCGCGCGGCCCTAGAACGGCGCCGGCTACTCGGCGCCCGTTCGCCGCATGCCGCGCACGGCGAACAGCGCGAAGAAGGCCAGGACGCCGGTGGCGGCAAGCATCGCGTGCCACGTGTGGGTCCAGGTCACCGAGCCGACGAACCCCTGGCGGACGCCCTCGAGGACGTAGGTCACCGGGTTGGCGTCGCTGACCGTCTGCAGCCAGCCGGAGAGCAGCCGGTGCGGCGCGTACGCGGTCGTGAACAGGACGGCGACGAACGACCCGATCTGCATCAGCGGCGCCGCCTGCTGGGTGCGGAAGCGAAGCGCGATGGTGACGCCCCAGCAGGCCGCCGCCGCGGCGAGCGTCATGACCAGGCCGGCTGCGAGCAGGAGGCCCACGATGCCGGGCGAGTGGACGCCGAGGATGAGCGCGACGGTCAGCAGCATCGTGGCGGGCAGCAGCGCGCGCATGGACGCCGACGCGACGATCCCCGTCAGCAGCACGCTGCGCGGTGCCGGGGCCAGCAGCAGGCGATCGAACCAGCCCTGCTCGATGTCGCGCGCCAGGTTGACCCCGGTCGCCGCGCCGCTGAAGCCCGCGCCCTGCAGGAAGCCGACGGGGACGACGAACGTGCGGAAGTCGGCGTGGTAGCCGCGCAGGCGGGCGGCGGCGGCGAAGACGCTGGAGAGCCCGAGCATGAAGATCGTCGGCGCGAGGACGCCGGGGATCGCGCCCGCGGGCACGCGGAGGATCTCGTTGAGCGCGCGGCGCATGAGCGCGCGGACGATGCGCAGGTGCTGCCTCATGCCTCGCGCAGACGCGTCCGCAGCGCGACGACCGACAGCGTGCTGGCGACGAGCGCGACCGCCGCCGCCGCGGCGAGCCCCTCGAGCACGGGCGTCGCCGAGATCGACGAGATGATCGGGTCGCGCATCCCGTCGGCGATGTAGGTGAGCGGGTTGTAGCGCGCGATCGCGTCGACCGGCGAGGCGAGCAGGTCGCGCGGGAAGAACGCCGACGAGACGAAGAGGACGACGAAGACGAGCGGGAAGATGCCCTGGACCGTCGAGGCGTTGCGCGCGCGCAGCGCGAGCATCACCCCGATCGCTCCGAAGCCCGTCCCGGCCACGGCGCCGATGAGGACGACGAGCAGCGCGCCGGGCAGGCCGGCCGCGATGTGCGCGCCGAAGATCAGTCCGATCGCGAGGAACCACAGGACCTGCAGGCAGGCCAGCGTCGCGGTGGCGGCGAGGCGGCCGAGGACGATGGCCACGCGGGGGATGGGGGAGGCCACGAGGCGGTCGAAGAAGCCGCCTTCGATCTCGAGCGCCGTGGCGATGCCCGACGAGACGCCGCCGAGCAGCAGCGATTGCGTCATCGCGGCGGCCAGCTGGAAGTCGAGGAAGCCGTGCACGACGGGGAAGCCCGGCAGCGACGTCGTGCGGTGCAGGCCGCCGACGTTGACGGCGAGGAACAGGCTGGGGAACGCGACCAGCGGTGTGAGGAACTGCGGGCGGCGGAAGGTGTTGCGCAGGGCGCGGCGGGCGAGGGCGAAGACCGCCCTGGTCACGTGACGACCGCCGGCGGCGCCTCGGGCTCGGCCGCCTCGGGCGGCTGGGCCGCGCCCTCGAGGTGGCGGCCGGTCTTCTCGACGAAGACGTCGTCGAGCGTCGGCTGCACGAGCTCGAGCGAGGCGACCAGCAGGCCGGCGTCGTCGAGCGCGCGGACGACCGGGGCGATCTCGCCGGCACCGTCCTGTAGCGCGATCGACAGGTGGCACCCCTCCGTGGCGGGACGGTGGTCGCCGAAGCCCGCCAGCACGTCGCGCGCTCGCTCGAGGTCGGGCTCGTCGCCTGCGAAGGTCAGGTCGAGGTGGGGGCGCCCGACCTGCGCCTTGAGGTGGGCGGGCGTGCCCTCGGCGACGATGACGCCCTGGTTGATGATCCCGACGCGATCGGCGAGCTGGTCGGCCTCCTCGAGGTACTGCGTGGTCAGGAAGACCGTCGTGCCCTCGGCCTTCATGCGGCGGATCTCCTCCCACAGCGTGCGGCGGCTGACCGGGTCGAGGCCGGTGGTCGGCTCGTCGAGGAAGAGGACCTCGGGTTCGTGGACGAGCGCCATGGCGAGGTCCAGGCGGCGGCGCATGCCGCCGGAGTACGTCGCGACGCGCCGCTCCTGCGCCTCGGCGAGGCCGACGCGGTCGAGCAGGCGCCGCGCGCGCGGCGCGACGTCGGCCGGCGCGATCCCGTGCAGCGTGGCCTGCAGCTCCATCAGCTCGCGGCCGGTCATCAGGCCGTCGAGCGCGGCGTCCTGCAGCGCGACCCCGATCTTGCGGCGCACGGCGTCCGGCTCGGTCGCGACGTCGTGGCCGGCGACGCGGGCGCTGCCGCCGGTTGGGCGCAGCAGCGTGACGAGCATCCGCACGGTGGTCGACTTGCCCGCCCCGTTGGGACCCAGGAAGCCGTAGACCTCGCCGCGCCCGACCGCGATGTCGATACCGCGCACCGCGTGGACACCGCCCTTGAACGACCGTCGTAGCTGCGTGGTCTCGATGGCCGCCATGCGGGCCGGCAGTGTACGACCGCATCCTCCGCCGGTCGGGGGTGTTCAATGCGCCTGTGAGACTGACGAGAACCGCCACGCTCGTCGGCGTGCTCGCCCTGCTCGGGCCGGCCGCGGGCGCCGAGGCGAAGATCATCGAGATCGGCGAGACGCCCGAGGCCGCCGCCGCCACGCCCAGCTGCCCGCGCACGTGCAACGCGGTCTCCCGGACGACCGGCTACCAGGCGAAGGTCGGCGAGAAGCGCGAGCTGTTCCTCGTGCCGCAGGACGGGCGCATCGTCGCCTGGACGATCACGCTGGCCAAGCCCGGCCCGTCGCAGATCAAGTTCTTCGAGGAGAACCTGGGCGGGGCGGCGTCCGCGGGCATCAGCATCCTGCGCCCGGGCAAGCGGCTCTTCTCGCGCACCCTGCGCTCGAGCCCCGTCGTGCCGCTGACGCCGTACTTCGGCAAGACCGTCCAGTTCGCGCTGACGCGCTCGCTGCTCGTCCACAAGGGCGAGCTCGTCGGCCTCAACGTGCCGACCTGGGCGCCCGCGCTCGCCGTCGGCCTCGGCGGCGACACGTCCTGGCGCGCCAGCCGCGCCGCCGACCGCTGCCGCGACACCCAGACCCAGACCGCCCAGCAGCCCGGCCAGGTCACGCAGTACCTGTGCCTCTATCGCACGGCGCGCCTGCTCTATTCGGCGACGCTCGTGACGTCCCCGGGGACGTAGGCGCGGCGGGGTCGGGCGCGCGGCGTCCCGCGCGGGACGTTTGCTTCGGTCGCAGCCTGCACGATC
>DASXRF010000387.1:0-7885 GCA_036506755.1 Solirubrobacteraceae bacterium
CACCAGAACGCCTACGGGCTGATGCCGAGCCCGAACCTGATCGCCGCCGCGCTCACCCAGCGCACGAGCCGCGTGAGGATCGCCATCGTCGGCAACGCGCTGCCGCTCTACGACCCGCCCACGCGCGTCGCCGAGGAGATCGCGATGCTCGACCTGATGTCGGGCGGGCGGATCATCGCCGGCCAGGTCATCGGCGGCGGCCCGGAGTACTACTCGTTCTCGATCAACCCGGCCGAGGCGCGCACGCGCTTCGCCGAGGCGCACGAGATCATCATGCGCGCCTGGACGCAGCCCGGGCCGTTCGAGTTCTACGGCGAGCACTACAAACTGCGCTACGTCAACACGTGGCCGCGCCCGCTGCAGAAGCCGCACCCGCCGATCTGGATCCCCGGCGTCGGCTCGCTGGAGACGATGGAGTTCGTCGCGCGTCACCGGTACGCCTACATGGGCATCCCGTACTTCCACATCGACTTCTTCAAGAAGACCTACGCGCTGTTCAAGCGGGCGTGCGAGCAGCAGGGCTACCGGGCGCACCCCGAGCAGATGGGCCTGCTGATGCCGATCTACGTCGGCGAGACCGACGAGCAGGCGCGCCGCGAGTTCGAGGAGCACTTCTGGTACTTCAAGCGCAAGCTGATCCCGGGGATCCTGCTCTCGCCGCCCGGCTACACGAGCGTGCAGTCGGCGCTGCGGATCTTCAAGGGCGTCGAGTCGAGCTTCATCTCGGGCGTCGAGACGTGGGACGACGTGGAGGCCGGGTCGTTCGCGACGGTCGGCTCGCCCGAGACGGTCTTCGAGAAGCTCTCCGAGCACCTCACCGACCTCGGCGCGGGCAACCTGCTGACGCTCATGCAGCTCGGCAACATGCCGTCCGACAAGGCCCGGGCGAACATGGCGCGCTTCGCCGAGCAGGTCATGCCCCGGCTCGCCGAGGCGTTCCCGGACTCGGCCGAGCCGGTCCCGCAGCAGGTCGCCTTCCCCGACGAGCAGCTGGCGGTGGCGTGATGGAGCTGCACCCCACCGAAGTGCGCGGCCGGACGATCCAGGTCGCCGTCGGCGGCGACGGCCCGCCGCTGCTGTACTTGCACTCGGCCGCCGGCGAGTCCTACGTCTGGCTGGACGTGCTCAACGGGCTGGCCGAGCACCACGAGGTCCACGCGCCGCTGCACCCGGGCTTCTTCGGCTCGGAGGGCGTCGAGGACGTCCACGGCATCGAGGATCTCGTCTACCACTACCTGGCCTTCCTGGACGGCCGCGGCTGGGAGCGCGTGGACGTCATGGGGTGCTCGCTGGGCGGATGGATCGCGCTCGAGATCGCCGCCCGCTATCCCGAGCGCGTCGGGCGCCTGGTGCTGGCGGCCAGCGCCGGCATCCGCCTGCCCGACGTCCCGATGCAGGACATGTTCCGCCTGCAGCTCGGCCAGGAGGACCAGGCGCGCGCGCTGCTCTTCCACGACCCGTCGCATCCCATGGCCCAGCTCGTGGTGCCGACCTTCGAGGGCATCGACGACGAGACGCTGGCGGCGTTCGTCAGCGCGATGGCCGCCACCGCGCGGGTGGCGTGGAACCCGTACCTGCACGACCCGCGGCTGGAGGGCCTGCTCGGGCGCGTCAGCGCCGAGACGCTCGTCGTCTGGGGACAGGAAGACCGGCTGATCCCCGCGGCGTACGGCGAGCGGCTCGCCGAGCTCATCCCGAACGCCCGCCTCGAGCTCGTGCCGGAGTGCGGCCACCTGATCTGGTTCGAGAAGCCGGCCGAGCTGCTCGAGGCGGCGCTCGCGCACCTGGGCGCCCGCGCGCCGGTCTAGTGGACCCGTCCGCAAGTCCGACGGGTTTCGGACGCGCCCACTAGTGCAGGGCCGCCTCGGCGCGGCGCACGACCGCCTCGCGCTCGCCGGCGGTGAGCGGCGGCGCGGTCGGGTCGTCGCGGCGGGCGAGCGCCTTGCGGACCGGGGTGGGGTCGGCGAGGCGCTCGCCCGCGTGCGCGCGCAGCCGGGCGACGAGCTCGTCGAGGTAGGCGGCTACGTCCCCCGCCACTGCGGCGGGCGCTTCTCCAGGAACGCGCAGATGCCCTCCTGGGCATCGTCGGCGAGCGAGTTCATCGCCATGACCGACTTGGTGAGGTCGTAGGCGCGCCGCTCGTCGAGCTCGATCTGCGCGTAGTAGGCCTCCTTGCCGAGCCCCACCGTGAGCGGGCTGGAGCGCGCGATCGCGTCGACGAGCCGAGCGACGGCGGCGTCGAGCTCGCCGGCCGGCACGGCGCGGTTGACCAGGCCCCAGTCGACGGCCGTCGCCGCGTCGATCGGCTGGCCGGTGAGCAGCATCTCCAGCGCGCGCTTGCGGCCGATCGCGCGCGAGAGCGGGACCATCGGGGTCGAGCAGAACAGGCCGATCTTCACGCCGGGCGTGGCGAAGCGCGCGTCGTCGGCGGCGATCGCCAGGTCGCAGGCGGCGACGAGCTGGCAGCCGGCGGCCGTGGCGATCCCGTGGACCCTGGCGATCACCGGCTGCGGCACGCGGTGGATCGCCTCCATCAGCTCGCAGCAGGTGTCGAAGAGCCGCTGGTAGAAGGTCGCCTCGCGCCCGACCATCTCACCCAGGTCGTGGCCGGCCGAGAACGCGGGCCCAGCGCCCTCGAGCACGATGGCCCGGACGCGCGATTCGGCGCCCAGGGCGCGCAGCACGCCGATCAGCTCCTCCATCAGCGCGAGGCTGAGCGCGTTGCGCTTCTCCGGGCGGTTGAGCGTGACCGTCGCCGCGGGTGGATCGTCGCGGACGAGGACGTGGCCCGTCTCGGTCGTGGTGGCACTCATGCCGGCGACGATACGCCTCCGCCGGCCAGCCAGCGATCGATGAGCACGCGGGCGATGGCCAGCGGCGGCGGCACGTGGATCTCGCCGCGGCCGGCGGCGGCCGCGGCGAGCTCGGCGCGGGTGAACCAGCGGGCGTCCTCGAGCTCGCCGTCGCGGGCGCTCGGGTCGCCGCCGGCGTGCTGGGCGAAGAAGCCGAGCATCAGCGACGTCGGGAACGGCCACGGCTGCGAGGCGACGTAGCGAGGGTCGCGCACCTCGACGCCGGCCTCCTCGCGGACCTCGCGCGCGACCGCTTCCTCCAGGCTCTCGCCGGGCTCGACGAAGCCGGCCAGCGCGCTGTAGCGCCCGGGCGGCCAGCGCGGCTGGCGGCCGAGCAGGGCCCGGTCGCCAGCGCTGACGAGCATGATCACGACGGGGTCGGTGCGGGGATGGTGGTGCGCGCCGCAGCGCGGGCAGATGCGCACGAAGCCGGCCCAGGCGACGTCGGTGGGCGCGCCGCACCGCGCGCAGTGCGGGTGGGCGCGATGCCAGTTGAGGACCGCCGACGCGTAGGCGGCGAGCCCGGCCTCGCGCCGGTCGAGCAGCGCGGCCGCCTCGCGTAGGCCGGCGAGCCGGCCGCCGGGCGGACGCTCGACCTCGACGGCGAACAGCGCGACCCCGTCCTCGAGGCCGAGCAGGACGCGCGCGCCGCCCAGGCCGGCGAGCGCGAAGCGCTCCAGGCGCGCCTCGCCGGCGGCGGCCAGCACGACGCCGTGCGCCGTGACCGCGATCGCCCGGCTGGCCGGGTCGGCGGCGCGCTCGGCCACCCAGGCGTCGTCGCGGCGCCGCTCGCCCGCGCGGTCGAGGTCTCCGCCGGCGAACGTGGTCAGCACCCGCCGAGTGAAGCACGTCGGGCAGAGTGCACGGGCATGGCCCGCTTCTCCCTGACCGAGCTCGAGCACCCGATCGTCCAGGCGCCGCTGGCCGGCGGGCCGTCGACGCCGGCGCTCGCCGCCGCCGTCGGCGACGCCGGCGGCCTGGGCTTCCTCGCCGCCGGCTACAAGACGGTCGAGGCGGTGCGCGCCGATCTCGACGATCTGCGCGCCCGCACCGCCCGGCCGTTCGGCGTCAACGTCTTCGCGCCGCCCGGCGCGCCCGGCGATCGCGCGCAGGTCGAGCGCTACGCGGCGGCGCTGCGCGCCGAGGGCCTGGCGGTGGGCGAGCCGCGCCACGACGACGACGCCTTCGCCGCCAAGGTCGAGCTGCTGGCGCGCGAACGCCCCGCGGTCGTGTCGTTCACCTTCGGCTGCCCGCCGGCCGCGGCCGTCGACGCGCTGAACGAGGCGGGCGCCGCGGTCTGGGTCACGGTGACGACGCCGGCCGAGGCCTCGATCGCCCACGACGCGGGGGCCGACGCGCTCGTCGTGCAGGGCGTCGAGGCGGGCGGGCACCGGGGCTCATTCGACGACGCCGCGCCCGGCGAGCTCGGGGTGCTGGCGCTGCTGCAGCTCGTGGGCGCGGCCACCGACCTGCCGCTCGTCGCCGCGGGCGGGCTGGCGACCGGGCGCGCCGTGGCCGCGGTGCTCGCCGCCGGCGCCGCGGCGGCCGCGCTCGGCACGGCCTTCATGCTCGCCCCCGAGGCCGGGACCTCGGCGCCGCACCGCCGCGCGCTGGGCGGCGACGCGCCCACGGCGCTCACGCGGGCGTTCACGGGCCGCCTGGCCCGCGGCATCGTCAACCGGTTCCTGCTCGAGCACGCCGACGCCCCGAGCGCCTACCCGGAGATCCATCACCTGACGGCGCCGGTGCGCGCCGCGGCGCGCGAGCGCGACGACGCCGACGCCGTCAACCTCTGGGCCGGCCAGGCGTATCCGCTCGCCCGCGAGGCGCCGGCGGGCGAGCTCGTCCGCCGGCTGGCGGCCGAGGCGCGCGAAGCGCTCGAAGATGCGGCACGCCGCCGATGAGTCTTGCCGCCGCGCGCGGTCTGTAGTGGTGAATCCCTCGCGAGGACCTCGGACCACCACAGAACGTCATCAAGGCAGGAATCATGGTCACCCCGCAGGTCATCGAGATCAGCCGCGGATCCGCTCACCTCGGCCACAGGCCGACCGCGCCGAGCAAGCCGTGACATCGTGCCGCCGCGGTGGACGTCCCCGGCGACATCCGGCGCCTCCTGGACGACCTCGACGCGTTCATCGCGGACGAGGTCGTTCCGCTGCAGGAGCAGCACCCGCAGTTCTTCGACCACCGCCGCGAGTTCGCCCGCACCGACGTCGAGCGCGGCGGCGTCCCGGTCCAGGCGTGGGAGGAGCTGCTGGGCGAGATGGTGCGCCGCGCCGACCGCGCGGGCCTCTGGCGCTACGCGCTGCCCGCCGAGCTGGGCGGCTCGGACGGGACGAACCTCGGCATGGCGATCGTGCGCGAGCACCTCGCGGCCAAGCCGCTCGGGCTGCACTCCGACCTGCAGAGCGAGATCTCGGCGGTCGGCAACTTCCCGCTGGTGCTCGTCCTGCACGCGTTCGGCACGCCCGAGCAGCGCGAGCTCATCGAGCCGATGATCCGCCTCGACGTCCTGTGCGGCTTCGGCCTGACCGAGCCCGGCCACGGCAGCGACGCCACCTGGCTGGAGACGCGGGCCGTGCGCGACGGCGGCGACTGGGTGATCAACGGGGCCAAGCGCTTCAACACCGGGATGCACCGCGCCCAGTACGACCTCGTCTTCGCCCGCACCTCGGGGGAGCCCGGCGCAGCGCGCGGCATCACCGCGTTCCTCGTGCCCGCGGACGCGCCGGGGTTCGAGGTGCTCTACCACCACTGGACGCTCAACATGCCCAGCGACCACGCCGAGGTCGCGCTGCGCGACGTGCGCGTGCCCGACTCGGCGATCGTGGGGGAGGAGGGGCACGGCCTCGCCGCGGCGCTGCTCTTCGTGCACGAGAACCGCATCCGGCAGGCCGCCTCGGGTGTGGGCGCGGCGCAGTTCTGCGTCGACGAGAGCGTCGCCTACGCGCGCGAGCGGATCGTCTTCGGCCGGCCCCTGGCCGTCAACCAGGCGATCCAGTGGCCGCTCGTCGAGCTGCACACCGACTGCGAGCTCGTCCGCGGGCTCGTGCGCCGGACCGCCGCCGACATGGACGCGCATGGGACCACGGCCGTCAGCGACCGCGTCTCGATGTGCAACTTCCGCGCCAACCGGCTGGCCTGCGAGGCCGCCGACCGCGCGATCCAGGTCCACGGCGGCCTCGGCTACACCCGCGCCAAGCCGTTCGAGCACATCTACCGCCACCACCGCCGCTACCGGATCACCGAGGGCTCGGAGGAGATCCAGATCCGCACGATCGCGCGGGGCCTGTTCGGCTTCGGGGGTGACCGGGACCGCTGAGGAGCTCGGGAGTGTAGAAGTGGTCATGACCCCCACCTCCCTCACTCCACCGCGAGCCCTGGCTCTCGCCGCCGCGTCGCTGGCGTTCGTGCTGTCGGCCGCCCCGGCTCGGGCCGACGTCCAGCGCACGATCGTCGCCGTCGGCGTCGCGACCGCGAAGCCCACCCCGCAGGACCGCAAGAGCAACGACTCGATCAAGGCGGCGGTGGAGGCCGCCGAGGCGCAGGCGCTGCCCGAGGCGATTCGCGAGGGTCACGAGTACGCCGAGAAGCTCGCCAACGCGGCGGGCGTCACGCTCGGCGACCTCCTCACCATCTCCAACGCCCCGACGAGCCCGTACGGCCCGTTCGGCTACCAGTTCGGTCCGTTCGGGCCCGACCAGTACTGCGGCAACCGGAGCGTGCCGATCGTCCGCCGGGAAGCCAACGGCCGGCGCCGCGTGGTCGGCCGGCGGACCCGCCACGTCTGCATCGTCCCGCGCCAGATCGTCCAGCAGGTGACGGTGACGTACGCGATCGCGAGCTAGCCGTCCTCATACCAGGGCGGCCGCGCCAGCGCCTCGCGCAGCGCGGCCGCCCCGCCGCCCACGACTGGGTCCCCGTGGCCGACCAGGACGAGCTCGGGCTCGAGCGCGGCGAGAGTCTCCAGCGCGCCCCGCGTGGCCTCCTCGCGGCCCGGCGGATACGACCACACGCGCAGCCCGCCGGCCGGGTCGCCGCGCACGGCGTCGGCGAAGGCCATCGCGCTGTGCGTCGGCAGCCACAGGGGCGTCTCGCCGCGCCCGCGGCCGTCGTCGAACAGCCGCGCGCGGTCGGCGAGCTGCTCGCCGGGCTCGAGCACGCTGAAGGGCACCGTCGGGTGCAGGCGCGAGGCGACCGCGGCGTTCGTCACGACGCGGCCGCCGTAGGCATGGGCGAGCTCGGCGCCCTCGCGCAGGTGGTCAGGCTTGAGGACCGCGACGATCAGCCGGCGCCGGCGGACGAACTCGTCGAGCCAGTCGACGTCGTCCTCGGGCCACAGCGGGTCGATGAGCAGCTGCACGCTCGGCAGCTCGACGGCGTAGCAGGTGACCTCGGGCTCGTAGTCGGCGTCGGGCGCCCAATCGGGGTGCTCACGGCGCCACATCCAGACCCCCGGAGCGAGCTCTGTCGCCACGTTCGGGAGAGTAGGGTCACGGGCACAGGAGGAGAGCACATGGCGGTCAAGGTCGAGCAGGTCGACGCGGCGCTCATCGAGACGGTCTGCTTGCGCATACGCGATCGCTGCGACGCCGACGAGGCGCCCCAGCTCGAGGAGTTCGTCCGCGAGTACTACCGCTGGGTCCCGCCCGAGGACCTCGTCGGCCGCGACGCCCTCGACCTCTACGGCGCCGCGCTCGCGCACTGGAAGTTCATCGAGCAGCGCGCGCCCGGTGAGTCGAAGGTCCACGTCTACAACCCGAGCTTCGAGCAGCACGGGTGGCAGTCGACGCACACCGTGGTGGAGATGGCCACCGACGACATGCCGTTCCTCGTCGACTCGGTGACGATGGAGCTGACGCGCCGCTCGCACGGCATCCACCTGCTGCTGCATCCGGTCGTCCGCGTCCGCCGCGACGAGGAGGGCCGCCTGCTCGAGGTGCTCCCGCCCGGCGCGGCGGAGGGCGAGGGCGTGGCCGAGTCGGTGCTGCACGCCGAGGTCGACCGCGAGACGGCGACCGCCGAGCTCGAGG
>DASXRF010000388.1:0-3689 GCA_036506755.1 Solirubrobacteraceae bacterium
CTCAGCCTCCGCCGGCGCCGCCGGCTCAGCAACGGGCTCAGCCTCCGCCGCCTCCGCCGGCTCAGCACCGGCCTCGGCCTCCGCTGCCGGCTCGGTGGCAACCTCCGCCGGCGTCGCCGCGGCGGCGGTCTCGGCCGGCTCCGCCGGCGCCGGCGGCGGCGCGGCGGCCTCCGTCTCGGCCGGCTCCGCGGCGGTGGGCGGCTCGGACGGCGGCAGCGTTTCCGCGCCGGCTTCGGTCGGCGCCGGAGCCGGCTCGGCGTTCGCGGGCGAGCGGGTGAGGGACTCGTCGGCCGGCACCTCGTCGGGGTCGGCGTCGAGGACGAGGTCGGGCTCGGACGCCGGTGCCTCGGGATCCTCCCCGCCGCGGGCCGGTTCGTTCGTCTCGCGCGGATCCTCGGTCATTCGCTTCGTGACACAGTATCGGCGAAGACGTCCGAACAAGCGCTGGCGCGCCTCCTCGACGCGGTCGTCGCCCCACAGCACCCGTCCGTCGATGACCAGGCTGGGCACGCCGACGACGCCCTCGCCGAGCGCGCGCTCGGTGTTGGCGCGCAGCCGCGTCTTGATCTCCGGGTGATCGGTCGCGGCGAGCGTCGCCTCGGGCTCCAGGCCGGCCGCGGCGGCCGCCTCGGCGATCGCCTCGGGCTCGCTCAGCGCGCGCCCGGCGACGAAGTGGACGCGGAAGGCAGCGAGCGCGAAGGCCCCGCCGGCACCCTGCGCGTCGGCATACGTCGCCGCGCGCATCGCCCGCAGGCCGTCGTTGGGCCACGGCTCGGGCCAGCGCACCTCGCCCAGCCCCCGCTCGCGTGCGCGGCGCTCGATCTCGGCCATGCCGGCAGCGCGGGCGTCGGTCTCGCCCCACGACGAGCGCCCGGTGGCGCGGAAGATGCCGCCGAGCAGGACGGGCACCCAGACCGGCGGCTCGTCGAGCAGCGCGTTGACGCGCTCGGCGGCCAGCCATGCGTAGGGCGAGCCGAGGTCGTAGTAGAAGGTCGGGGCCACCGGCCCCGTCAGGCTAGGCGGGCTGGCGGTCCAGCGCCCAGAGCCGCCGCAGGTGCGGCACGAGCTCCGCGCCGCGCTCGAACGGCCAGAACAGCTTGCCGCCCTCGATCTCGACGACCTCGCGGCAGCCGGGGATCGTGTCGCGCAGCCACTGGGCCAGCTCGAGCGGGAACAGCGTGTCGCCGGTCCCCCACACGCACAGCGTCGGGACGTCGAGCCGGCGCAGGCCGGGCTCGAGCGCGACGAGCTGGTCGGCGCTCAGGCACGCCATGAAGCGCTCCAGCCCGCGCGCCGCCTCGACGGAGGCCTGGTGGGGCTCCATGATCCCGCGCAGGTCGTCGTCGGAGAAGCGCTCCGGCCACTGGTAGGGCGCGGCCAGCGGCCCTCGCCGCGCCGCCTCGCGGTCGTCGTAGCCGGCCTTCAGCGCCGGCGCGAGCTGCCCCTGCTCGGCGAGCTGGGCGACCATCTGCGCGAGGGGATCGCTGGAGGGCAGGACGTCGCGGGCCTCGCAGTTGGTCAGCGTGAGCGTCCGCACGAGGTCGGGGCGGCGGACCGCGAGCGCCTGGCTGAAGGCGCCGCCGGTGTCGTTGCCGACGAGGTCGACGCGGTCGAGGCCGAGCGCCGCGCAGAAGGACTCGAGCATCTCGGCGTTGGCCTGCAGCGAGAGGTCGTGGTCGGCCGCGACGCGGCTGCCGCCGTGGTGCGGGAGGTTGTAGGCGATGCAGCGGCGCTCGTCGCGCAGCTCGGCGATCACCTGGCGCCAGATGTAGGCGCTGACGAACAGCCCGTGGACGAACAGCGCGACCGGGCCCTCGCCGACGTCGACGTAGGCGAACTCGCCGTGCGGCGTCGTGACGGTCCGGAGCGCCGCGTGGTAGTCGCGGTAGTCCATGGCGCGCGACTTTAACAGACCGACTGTCGGTATGCATCTTTGGCGACTACCCTCGACGCCGTGCCGCGCACCAAGGCCGAGCAGGGCGAGGCGACGAGGGCCAGGCTCGTCCGCGTCTCACGCCAGCTGTTCGCCAGCCGCGGCTACGCCAAGACATCGATCCAGGACATCACCCGGCGGGCCAGGGTCACCCGCGGCGCGCTCTACCACCACTTCGCCGACAAGCGCGAGGTCTTCCTCGCCGTCTTCGAGGACGTCGAGCGCGACCTCGGCGTGCAGATCGGCGCGGCGGTCGAGGCCGAGAGGCGCCCTGAGCGGCGGCTGAAGACCGGCCTCAACGCGTTCCTCGACGCCTGCCTGGACCGCGACGTGCAGCGGATCGTGCTGATCGACGCGCCCTCGGTCCTGGGCTGGGAGACCTGGCACGAGATCGACGCCGCGTACGGGCTCGGGATGACCCGCCAGGGGCTCGAGCAGGCGATGGCCGACGGCGTCATCGCGCGCCAGGACCCCGAGCCGCTCGCCCACCTCATCCTCGGGGCGCTCAACGAGGCGGGCCTGGCCATCGCCCGTGCCGACGACGTCCAGGCCGCCCGCCGGCGCTTCGGCCGCTCGCTCGAGCGCCTGATCGACGGGCTGCGCCCCTCAGCCTGAACGCCGCGCGAGCAGATGCGCCGTGAGCGCCGTGAACCAGGCGACGAGCGCGACGAAGGCCAGCAGAGCGACCGCTCCACCGGCGGCGAACGGCCCGCCCTCTGCGACCAGGCCGGGAAGCGTCGCCACCTGCAGCAGCGCGGTCGCCGCACCCGTGCGAAACAGCCACGCCGGCAGCGCGCCGCTGCGCGCGCCCGAGACCGCCGCCGCGCCCACGCCGACGGCGAGCGCCGCTCCCGCGATGGTGATCAGCGCGTTGAAGCTGTCGAAGGCGAAGCGCACCAGCGCGTCCGACCCGTGGACGCTGTTGAGGACGAGGGCGGCCTGCACCGCGACGCCCGCCAGCACGATGCCGACCCCCACCCCCGCGCCGAGGAACGCCGCCGCCGACAGCCGCGTCTCCCCCGCCTCGCCGAGCACGCCGCGGAACGCGCCGAGGAACCACAGAAACGGGACGGCGGCGACCGCGATCAGCAGATCGCCGGCGAGGATCGCCGACCGGTGGTCGGCCAGATAGCCGGCGATCGTCGCGACCGGCTCGTCGGGGCTCGGCGGCTTGCCCTGGACGAGGAACCCGGCGAGGAACACGAGCCCGGAGAACCCGCACGCGAGATCGAGGCGACGAGCGAGCACGGCACGCACCAGTTTGCCAGACCGACTGTCGGTATGCGGCGTCAGGCCGCGATCCGGTCCCAGACCTCGGCGTCGTGCGTCGGGATGAGCTGCGCGTCGGGGTGGGCGCCGGCGTACTCGCGCAGGCGCGCCATCGACTGGCGGTAGAGATCGTCGTCGGCCGTCCGCCAGGGCAGGTGGTCCTCGCGCAGGTTGCGCAGCGTGTAGAGCGCGTCGCCGACGATGAGCACGTCGCGGCCGGTCGATCGCACCAGCACGGAGAGGTGCCCGCGCGTGTGGCCCGGCGTGAAGAGCAGGCGCACGCTGCCGTCGCCGAGAAGGTCGATCGTCGCCGGGAACGGCCCCCACGGCTGCGCGTCGGGGCCGCCGAAGTCGAGCAGGCGCAGCGCAGCGCTCGACGGCAGCTGGCTGCGCACGTAGCCCTGCCAGACGCCGAAGCGCGCGGTCGCGGCCTCCCACTCCTCGCGCGCGCACCCGAACGTCGCCCGCGGGAACTCGGACATGGCGC
>DASXRF010000389.1:0-3928 GCA_036506755.1 Solirubrobacteraceae bacterium
CGCGCCGGCGACCGCGGCGGCGCCGACCATTCGGTTCAGCCTGAAGGGGGCATATGCGGTGAAGGTGATGCGTGGGTGTGGCGAGAAGTCGACGCACCACTACGCGCATTTCCGGTCGGGTCTTCGCATCTCGTTCAGCGGGCGCATCTCGCCGGCGCCGCGGCGCGGGTTCAGGGTGAAGATCAAGCTGAAGAGGTGCGTCGGCGGCAAGGACTTCAGGACGCTCCGGGAGACGTCCGTGCGGGGCGGGTCGCGCGGGCGGTTCAGCGGCGGGGTGGCCTCGCCGGGCCGCGGGATCTACTGGCTCCGGGCCTACTACGGCGGCAAGAGCAGCAAGAAGGAGCAGCTGAGGGTCACCTGAGCGGCCCTCGGGCCGGCGGGCTCCCCAGTCGGGGCGGCCGGATTCGAACCGGCGACTTCTGGCCCCCAAAGCCAGCGCTCTAGCCAGGCTGAGCTACGCCCCGCGGCTGAGACAAAGGTACGGCTTCGCGGGAGGGCCGTGTCCAACAGGCGTCCAAGCGCGTTGACAGCGCGTCGCAAGGTGCGCGCACGGCTGCCGACCACAGGGGCGCGATGCCCCGCCGCCACCTCTTCGCCAGCGCCGCGCTCGCCGCGGTCCTGGCCGCCCCCGCCACCGCCCTCGCCGCCGGCCGGCCCTGCCCCGGCGGCGACGCCCTCCCCACATCCGCCAATCTCGCCAAGGCGCGCCACTCGACGCTGTGCCTGCTCAATCACCAGCGCGCGCTGCACGGTCTGCGCCGCCTGCGTCCCAGCGGCAAGCTGCGCAGCGCCGCGCAGGCCTACTCGTGGGCGATGGTGCGCAACGACTTCTTCGATCACGTGTCTCCCGGCGGCTCGACGCTGCTGGGCCGTGTGCGCAAGACGGCCTACCTCTCCAGCGCCCGCGGCTGGGCGCTCGGCGAGAACATCGCCTGGGGCGCGGGCCGTCTGGCCACGCCGCGCCAGACGATGCGGGCGTGGATGCGCTCGGCCGGCCACCGGCACAACATCCTCACGCGCCGCTTCACCGAGATCGGCATCGGGATCGCTCCCGGCGCGCCGGTCCGCCTCCCGGCCGGGCTGGCCGCGGCGACCTATACGACGGACTTCGGCGTCCGCGGCCGCTGAGCGACTGCACTAGGCTGGCGCGCCGCCCATGGCGGACGTCCAGCCTCTGCGCGCCCTTCACTACGACCCGGCGGTCGCCGGGCCGGTGACCGACCTCGTCGCCCCGCCCTACGACGTCATCGATGCCGGCCGCCGCGCCGAGCTCTCCGCGCGCTCGCCGCGCAACGTCGTGGCGATCGACCTCCCCGATGGCGACGGCGACCCCTACGAGCACGCCGCCCGCCTGCTCGGGCAGTGGCGCGAGGATGGCGCCGTCGTGCGCGACGAGCAGCCCGCGCTGTGGGCCCTGCGCCAGGACTACACCGGCCCGGACGGCGGCGCCATGACCCGCGAGGGGTTCTTCTGCCGCATCCGCGTCGAGGACTACGGGCCCGGGCGCATCCGCCCGCACGAGCGCACGCACCCCGGCCCCAAGGAGGATCGCCTCCGCCTCACGCGGGCCACGCGGGCGAACCTGTCCCCGATCTTCTGCCTGCACCCCGGGCCGACGCTGGTGCACGGGGAGGGCGAGCCGTTCGCCGACGTCACCGATGACGACGGGACGCGCCACCGGCTCTGGCGCGTCGCCGACCCCGACCGGCTTCGCGAGGTCCAGACGGCGCTCGCCGACGCCGAGCTGCTCATCGCCGACGGCCACCACCGCTACGAGACCGCCCGGGCCTACGCCGAGGAGATCGGCGGCGAGGGGTCGCACCGCTACGTGCTCGCATGCCTGGTGGCGCTCGAGGACCCGGGCCTCACCGTCTTCCCCACCCACCGCCTCGTCAAGGACACCACGCCCGCCCAGCAGGAGGGCCTGGCCGACGTCCTGCGCCGCGACTTCGAGATCGAGCGCGTCGAGCGCGACGAGATCGCGCCGCCGCCCGGCGACGGCCTGCCGCGCTTCGGCTACGTCGACGCCCACTTCCGCCAGCCGTTCCGGCTGACGCTGAAGGACCAGGCGAGCGCGGACGCCGCGCTGCCCGGCGCGCCCGAGCCCTACCGGCGCCTCGACGCCGCCGTCCTGGAGGCGCTGCTGCTCAAGGGACCGCTCGAGCTCACCGACGACGACATCTCGCACCTGCACCGCTTCGGCTACGCCCGCGACGCCGACCAGGCGCTGGCGCTCGTCGAGTCCGGCGAGTTCGACCTCGCGTTCCTGTTGCGCCCGACTCCGGTGCAACAAGTGCGTGAAGTGGCGGCATCCGGGGCATCCATGCCCCCGAAGAGCACGTACTTCTTTCCGAAGCTGCTGACCGGGCTGCTGTTCAATCCACTCCACGACGAGGAGTAGCATCGACGGCATGAAGGCCACCGCACGACGCGTCGGCACCTACCGGCACGAGATCGCGATCCGCAGCCACGAGATCGCCGCCGACGAGCCCGCCGAGCACGGCGGCGGCAACACGTCGCCCAGCCCCCAGGAGCTGCTCGCCGCCAGCCTCGCCTCCTGCACGGCCATCACGATGGAGATGTACGCCGCGCGCAAGGGCTGGGCGCTGCCCGACGTGGAGGTCCAGGTCGAGTACCAGCCGGCCGAGCGCGGCTGCCCCACGCGGTTCGACCTCGTCGTCCGCGTCCCGCAGGACGTCCCGGCCGACGAGCTCCAGCGCCTGATGACCATCGCCGCCAAGTGCCCGGTGCACCGTGTGCTGGAGGGCGAGGTCATGTTCAGCGAGCGCGTCGAGCGCGTCGCCGTGCCCGCCCGCGCCGCGTAAGTGATGGGGACAGACGAGCTGCGGCGGGTGCTGCTCGACCCGTCGGCCGCCGCGGCGCTCGATGTCCACGGCCGCACCGACGCCGCCGTGCTCGTCCCGCTCTACGAGCACGACGGCGACCTGCACGTCGTCTTCACCCGCCGGCGCGACGACCTGCGCCGCCACGCCGGCGAGATCTCGTTCCCCGGCGGCCGCCAGGACGAGCCCGACGAGAACCTGGTCACGACCGCGCTGCGCGAGGCCGAGGAGGAGATCGGGCTGCCGGCCGACGCCGTCGACGTCCTCGGCGCCCTGCAGCCGACGCCGACGATCGCCACCAACTACGCCATCTATCCCTTCGTCGGGCGCATCGAGCCGGGACACGTCTGGAAGCCCTCGGCGGCCGAGGTCGCGGCGGTCCTCGAGCTCTCGCTGAGCGACCTGCGCGCCGGCTACGGGCGCCGCCGCCTGCTGCGCCGCGGCGTGCCGTTCCGCACGGACGTCTACGTCGTCGGCGAGGACCTCATCTGGGGCGCGACGGCGCGGATCCTCGGCGACCTGCTCGACCGCGTCGACCACATGGAGCGCGGTGTGCACCGCGTCGCCTGACCGGCGGCGGGGCCTCGCGGCGCTGGCGGCGCTGGCGGCGCTCGCCGGCTGCGGCGGAGGCGCTGACAAGGACGACCACCGGCTGAGCGCCGCCGCCTACCGGGCCCGCGCGACGCGCATCTGCACCGATACCCGGCGCCAGACCGAGGTCCTCGGCCGGCCGCGCACGACCGCGCAGTTCAAGGCGTTCCTCGCCAGCGGCGTCGTGGTCGCCGAGCGCAACCTGCGCCGCTTCGAGGTCCTGCGCCCGCCCGACGACCTCGAGGACGAGCACGAGGCGATCGTCGCCGGCGAGCGGCGCGGCGTCGCCGAGCTGCGCCGCCTGGCGTCGCACCTGCACGGCGACTCGCGCGACGTCGCGCTGCTCAAGCGGACCCGTCCGGAGCTCGACCGCCTCGCCGCCGAGGCCGACGCGCGCTACCGCGCGGCCGGCCTCGGCGCCTGCGCTACCTGAACCGGCTCAGACGTCCTTCTCGATCGGGACGTCGACGAGGTTGCCCCACTCGGTCCACGAG